>JAFVBH010000070.1 GCA_017480115.1 Clostridia bacterium | reverse complement strand
GACAGCAATGTCAAGTAGCGGGTCGGTTTCATTCAATACACCGATTCGCTGTTTTCATGAAATAAACACTGCACACAGTTCCCATATGATATTCGAAAATCCCAACAGAAGCCGAGGGCTTGCGGAGGTGATTCCATGAGAAAAACGAATATTACAAAAGCAACGCTCGGCAGGCTGCCGATGTATTTGAAATATATCCTGTCATGTGCGGATGACGAAATGATATCGGCATCAGCCGTTGCGCGCGGTTTGGGGCTGGGAGAAGTTTTGGTGCGCCGGGATCTGAATCATGTGTGCGGCGAGGGCAGACCAAAGATCGGATACCCCACCAAAACGCTGATCGTCGACATTGAGGCGGTTCTCGGCGCACATAAATGTGTACCGGCAATTCTTGTCGGTGCGGGAAAATTGGGACGCGCTTTGCAGAGGTATAAAGGATTTGAGGAATACGGACTGAAAATTATTGCGGGCTTTGACTGCGACAGGCAGAAAATCGACTTGCAGAGCAAAGAACACCCCATTCTCCCTATGGAACAATTATCCCGCTTTTGTCAATCGCAGAATGTGCATATCGGCATTTTAACAGTGCCGGCGGAAGCGGCGCAGGAAGTTTGTGATCGGTTGATCCAAAGCGGAATTACTGAAATCTGGAATTTTGCGCCCTGCAAATTGATCATACCAGATCATATCGCGGTAAAACACGAAAATTTGGCTTTATCTCTTGCATATCTGCATTTGTCGGCCGATCAATAGTAAAAGGAGGCCACAATATGAAACTCGACAAGATGATTGCGGTACGAAATACAAAAACGGTTTACCGAGACGGAGACAAATGCATCAAGGTGTTCAACGAATCCCATCCGAAATCGGACGTGCTGAAAGAAGCGTTGAATATCACCTGTATCGAGGAGGCAGGAATTCAGGCACCTAAATTCATTGAGGTCACGGCCGTTGACGGAAAATGGGCGCTGGTATACGAATATATCAAGGGCCACACATTGGCGCAGCTTATGGAGCAGCACCCTGAAAACAAAGAAAAATATCTGGAACGCCTTGTGGATATTCAAATCTCCGTGCAGTCGCATACCTGCCCTATGCTGAATCAGTTGAAGGACAAGATGCAGGCAAAGATCAGTCAGACCAAATTAGATGCCACCACTCGCTATGATCTGCACACGCGGCTTGAAGGAATGCCGACGCATAGAAAGATTTGCCACGGAGATTTTAACCCGTCAAACATCATTATCGCCGACAGCGGCGAGCCGTACATCATCGATTGGGCGCACGTTACGCAGGGCAACGCTTCCGCTGACGCAGCCCGAACATACCTCCTGTTTTGGCTTAATGGAGATATAGATGGCGCAAAGCGGTACTTGGATCTGTTCTGCAAAAAAAGCGATACCGCAAGGCAGTATGTGCAGCAATGGATGCCGATCGTCGCTGCGTCGCAGTAAGTCAAAGGGAATGAAAAAGAACGTGAATTTCTGCTTAGCTGGGTGAACGTGGTGGATTACGAATAGGAGGTCGAAAATGAAGATTATGGTTTGTATCGGTTCCGCTTGTCATATCAAAGGATCCCGGCAGATTGTGGAACAACTGCAATATCTGATTGATAGGGATCATCTCGGAGATAAAATCGAACTCGGAGGCGCCTTTTGCATGGGGCAATGCCGAAAAGGTGTCTGCATCACCGTGGATGACGAGCTGTTCTCGGTCGGCCCGGAAACGGTTACGGACTTTTTTGAGAATACGGTAAAGTCGAGGTTATAGTGTATGATTGTGCAGGTATGTGTCGGCTCCTCCTGCCATTTGAAAGGCTCGGAGGAGATCGTGGAACTTCTGAATAACGCCGTTGCAGAAAACGGACTTGAGGATGAGGTGGTTCTTGTTGGCAGCTTCTGCGTCGGTCGCTGTAATCGAATCGGCGTGACTGTGCAGGTGGATGACGATACATACACCGGTGTGACCAAAGAGAATTTTAAAGAATTTTTTTCCGAAAAGATACTGTCTAAAACGATTAGGGAAGGCGGATGATACGGTATGTCAGCCTGTTTGACGCTGAAAAAATCAAATTGCAAAAATTGCTATAAATGTATTCGGCATTGTCCGGTCAAATCCATTCGCTTTTCCGCAGGACAGGCGCATATCATCAGCAACGAGTGCATTTTGTGCGGTCACTGCTTTGTTGTATGTCCGCAAAACGCAAAGGAAATAGTGAACGATACGGAAAAGGTACGGGTGCTTCTGAACGGCGACGATCCCGTGGTCGTCAGTCTTGCTCCGTCCTTTATCGCCAACTACGACGGCGTGGGAATCGAGGCCATGAGAACCGCTCTGAAAAAGCTCGGTTTTTACGATGCCGAGGAGACGGCACTCGGCGCCACCATGGTGAAGCGCGAATATGACAGAATGCTTCGGGACGAAAATCGGGACATCGTAATATCTTCCTGCTGTCATTCCGTCAATCTCCTGATCCGCAAATATTTTCCCGCCCAAATCAAATATTTGGCGGACGTGGTTTCTCCTATGCAGGCGCACTGTATGGACATAAAGCGGAGAATACCCGGCGCTAAAACGGTGTTTATCGGTCCCTGTGTTGCAAAAAAAGACGAGGCGGCGGAATACGAGGGAATTGTAGACGCGGCGCTCACCTTTGAGGAGTTGACCGAGTGGCTGAAAAAGGAACATATTGAACTGGACCGACAAATTGTTCCAAACGCGGAAAGTAGAGCGAGGTTTTTCCCCACGACCGGCGGCATTCTCAAAACGATGGCGCAGAACGCACCGGGTTATACATATTTGGCACTGGACGGGGTGGAAAACTGTATTGCCGCCTTGCAGGATATTGAACGCGGCATGATTCATCACTGTTTTATTGAAATGTCGGCTTGTGCGGGAAGCTGCGTCGGCGGACCGGTCATGGAAAAATACCATCGTAGTCCCGTGAAGGACTATATGGCGGTTGCCGGTTTT
>JAFVBH010000069.1 GCA_017480115.1 Clostridia bacterium | reverse complement strand
GAATTTCTGTTTTATCATAGCCTTTCCGCTATGCTCTTTGATTCAACACATTCAGGTCTGTTTGTTAAGTGTCTGTTAACTTTATGTTCAGCCCCTTGACTGGAGACCTTACATAACAGGGACGCCCATTGGGCGTCCGTCGAGTTATGTGCGAAATCAACGGACGGCCACTGGCCGTCCCTACAAGCGGGTGCGCCCATTTTGTGTCTATAAATCCAAATCGCGAAGCGATTTCCGCAATTATTCATTATTCATCATTCATTTTTCATTTCTGATTTAGCTGCGTAGCAGCTAAATCAGAATTTATCATGACTAAAGAGGTATCTATGAACGAATTTTTTAAATTTTCAAATAAGACGAAGGCGCTGGCGGAGACCGCGTTGGCGAAAGCGGAGGCGCGTTTTCGCGAAATCGACACGGTAACGGAATATAACCAGCAAAAGGTGCTGGCGGCGTTTATTAAAAACAACGTCAGCGAGAACTGTTTCGGCGCGACGACGGGCTATGGCTACGGCGATAAAGGCAGAGAAGTGCTGGATCGGGTGGTCGCCGACAGCTTCGGCGCGTAGGCTGCGCTGATCCGTCACAGCTTTTCCTGCGGCACGCATACGCTGGGGGTCATGCTGTTCGGCATTCTGCGCCCCGGCGATACCATGCTGTGCATTACCGGAAAGCCCTATGACACCATTTGTCCCGTGATCGGCATTACCGGCGAAAAAGGGCAGGGCTCGCTTGCGGATTGGGGCGTCGCTTACCGGCAGGTGGAATTGACCGCCGACGGCAGGATCGACCTTGCTGCGGTGGAGACGGTCTTAAAAACAGACAAAACGATCAAACTTGTCTATATTCAGCGTTCGCGCTGGTATTCCCTGCGTCCCAGCTTGTCGGTGGAGGAGATCGGCGTGGCGGCGGAGACGGTACATAAACACTCTGCGGCGGTGGTCGCAGTGGATAACTGTTACGGCGAATTTGTGCAGACGACAGAACCGGTTTGCGTGGGCGCGGACATTATGGCAGGCTCGCTGATCAAAAACCCCGGCGGCGGCCTTGCGCGCTGCGGCGGGTATATTGCCGGGAAAAAAGAATTGGTGGAGCTTTGCGCTTATCGCATGACCGTGCCCGGACTGGGCAGCGAGGTCGGCGCGACGCTCGGCAACAACCGCGATATGTTCATGGGCTTTTTCAACGCGCCCCACGTGACGGGCGAGGCGCTCAAAACCGCGGTATTCACGGCGGCACTGTTCCGCGAAATGGGCTTTGCGCCCACGCCGACAGCGGACGAACCGCGGTATGATATTATACAGGCGGTCAAGCTGGGCAATGAAAAGAATCTGATCGCGTTCTGCCAGGGGATTCAAAAAGGCTCTCCCGTGGACGCGTTTGTCACGCCCGAGCCGTGGGATATGCCCGGCTATCCCTGCAAGGTCATTATGGCGGCGGGCGCGTTTATTATGGGCGCGTCCATCGAGCTGTCCGCCGACGCGCCGCTGCGGGAGCCGTACGCGGTCTGGCTGCAGGGCGGTCTGAACTTCCACAGCGCGAAAATCGGCGTGATGCAGGCGGCGGAAGCGATTCTCCAAATTGCCCCCGATGCGGAACGCGCAGTACAGAATTAAAATTTATCGAAATTTCCGTTCGATTTGCGGAAAAAGACTTGCGTAATACCTATTTATATAGTATGATATAAGGGTAAAAGGAGGTATGCCTATGGCGGAACAGACAAAGCTGCCGTTCGGCGAGCGGGTAAAGCGTGCCGTCGGCGTGGAGGGCGATACCAAAACCGTGATCCTGCCGATGATCGCCTATACGATCACCAATATGGCGACCAGCGGCGCGTCGTATTTTAACGGGCTCTATTACATCGCGTTTTTGACCTATGTAGAGGGGCTCTCCGGCGCGCAGGTGGGGCTGATCATGCTTATCAAGAGCATTTGGGACGCAGTCACCGACCCCATGATGGGCATGATCTCCGACCGTACACGGTCAAAATGGGGCAGACATCGGGTGTATATCGTATTCGGCGCGCTGCCGTATGTATTCACGTTCTTTATGACCTGGTACTCCTTCGGCATTTCAGCGCACGGCTCCTCCCATGCGGTCATGCTTTACTATATCGCGGCGTACATATTATACAGCACCGCCAGCACGGTCATACAAGTGCCCCATACCGCGATGCTGCCGGAGCTGGCGCCCGACTATTTCCTGCGCACCCAGTATAATTCCATCGGGTATCTGATGAATTCCGCGGGTATGGTGCCCTCGTTCCTGATCGCGTCCGCGTTTTTGGGCTTGATTTCCACCAAGGATTTCTCCCCTGCGCTGCGCGGCACCTTTACGATTTTAGGCGTTATTCTGTCGCTGTTCTACATGATTCCGATTTTCATTACCGGTTTTCGATGCAAGGAGCGTTCCTCGCTTGCCGACCGCGTGGAGAAATTCGACGGCGGTTACGTTTTGCGGGAATACAAGCAGGTGTTTAAAAACAAAGCGTTCCGGCAGTATTTCACCATCAGCGTGCTGTACATGTTTGCGCTGGGATTCTATAACAACGCCAAGGTTTACTTCCTGCGGGAGCTGGCGGACGTATGGTCGGCGTATAATATTATCAACATCATCGCCGGCGTGTTTGAGGCAAGCGGCTTTCCGTTAAATTTCGCGCTGACAAAAAAGTACGGCAAGCAGCGCTGCGCATGGGTCACCACGCCGTTCCTTATCTTATCGTTCCTCATTATGCTGTTTATTAACGGCAACGTCAAGGTAGGCGGGCTGTCGGTCACCATGATCGCGGTCTTTATTCACACGGCGTTTTACAGCTTCGGGCTGTCGGGCATGGGCTTTACGACGTCCAACAGCTATCCCGACGTGACGGACGTTGATGAGTTGATTACCGGCAGACGGCGCGAGGGCGTGATCGCAACCTTTTCCACCTTTATTAAAAAGGTCGCCTCCGGCTTCATGGGCATGGTCGTGCTGACGGCGCTGGAATGGTTCGGCGTGGCGACCTCGTCCTCCACCGCGATGACCGGCGCAATTCGCGAGGGACGCCATGCGTACGAGCTGTTCGGCACGTTATTCGGCGCATCTTTCGGCATCAAGCTGATGGGCGCGGTCATTCCGACGCTGTTTATTCTGCTGGCGCTGCTGGCGTTGAAAAATTACAAGATGACAAAAGAAAGCCATACCATGATCCGGGCGCTGATCGCCACGCGGCATAAGTACGGCAGAGTCGATGTTACCGACGCGCAGAAAGCAGCCTGTGAGCAGATCGCGGGCAGAGCGTGGGATGAAATGTGGATCAGCACGGAAAATGCGGCGCTGTCCGACGGACAGCCGCACTATCTCAGCGTCGGCGCGGACGGCAAATATCTCATTCCCGAAAAAGACGAAAACGGCAATTATGTCGTGCAGGCATAAGAAAGGTTGTTATGATATGAAAAAATTTTTGTATTATTTTTTGCAGTGGACATGGGGGCTGCCGGTCAACATCATCAGCGGCGTGATTTTCCTCATCTGCAAAGCGATGGGAAAAAAGCAGGAAAAATTTTACAACGCGTACATTACCTACCTTGACTGGAATCAGGGCGGCTTGTCGCTGGGGCAGTTTATCTTTATGAAAAATAATCACCCCAACAAGGACTGGACGTATAACACCCGTATCCACGAATACGGCCACACGTTCCAGGCGATCATTCTCGGTCCGCTGTACTGGCTGGTGATCGGTCTGCCCAGCGCGATCTGGTGCAATTGCTTTGAAAAATGGCGCAGGAAAAACAATGTCTCCTACTATGTGTTCTATCCCGAAAAATGGGCGAACTACCTCGGGCAAAAGCACACCGGGCTGAAAATGACCGATATAAACGCCGATAAGGAACGACATAAAAAACCGGAAACTGCGGCATAAAATTTTCGATAAAATCTTATCGAAAACTGTTGACTTTTTATATGAAATGTGCTAATAATATATCAAACGATCGTTTCGGAATTGAATAAGAACTATAGGGAGCTGTCTGTAGAGATCGGCTCCCTTTTTTCAAAACAGAGGTTTCATGGAAAGGAGGCGATACTATGATGGCGTTCATATGGGTCGCGGTGCTTGTGGCGATGCTGGTCATCGAGGGCGTCAGCGTGCAGTTGACCTCGATCTGGTTCGCGGCGGGCGCGTTGGCAGCGCTGATCGTATCGATTTTCGCGCCGCAGGCGTATGCTGCGCAGATTATCGTGTTTATCGTCGTATCGGCGGCGGCATTGATCGCCGTGCGTCCGTTGGTGCGAAAACACATGAAGGCAAAATTTCAGCCGACAAACGCCGATAAATACATCGGTAAAGAGGCGGTCGTCACCGAAACCGTCAATAACATCGACGGGAAAGGGCTTGTAAAGGTCGGCGGCGCGATCTGGTCGGCGCGTTCGGCGGACGATACGGTGATCGAAAAAGACGCCGCCGTCATTGTAGACAGGATCGAGGGCGTAAAGCTCATCGTACATGCGGTTTAAATTTGGTTGAATTTAAAGGAGGAATCATCATGCCGGGTTTAATTGCACCGGGTTTAATTGCACTTGGAGTCATTATTGTTTTATTGCTGGTGGTCGTGATCGCGAATATCAAGATCGTGCCCCAGTCAAAGGCGTACGTCATCGAGCGTTTAGGCGCGTATCATACCACATGGGAGACGGGCTTTCACGTCAAAATCCCGTTTATCGAAAGAGTTGCAAAGATCGTTTCCCTAAAGGAAAAAGTGGCGGATTTCCCGCCCCAGCCCGTTATCACAAAGGATAACGTCACCATGCAGATCGACACGGTCGTCTATTTCCTGATCACCGATCCCAAGCTCTACGCCTACGGCGTGGAAAGCCCCATGGCGGCGATCGAAAACCTGACCGCGACCACCCTGCGTAACATCATCGGCGAGCTGGATCTCGACCATACGCTGACCTCCCGCGACACCATCAACGCGAAAATCCGCGTTATTTTGGACGAGGCGACCGATCCTTGGGGCATCAAGGTTAACCGCGTGGAGCTGAAGAACATTCTCCCGCCCAGAGAGATTCAGGAGGCCATGGAGAAGCAGATGAAAGCGGAACGCGAGCGCCGCGAAGCGATCCTTAAGGCAGAGGGTGAAAAGGCAAGCGCCGTGCTGGTTGCCGAGGGCAGAAAAGAAGCGCAGATCCTTGACGCGGAAGCTGAAAAGCAGGCAGCGATCCTGCGGGCGGAAGCGGTCAGAGAAGCCAAGATCCGCGAGGCGGAAGGCGAGGCGGAAGCGATCCTCAAGGTGCAGCAAGCGCTGGGCGAGGGCATCAAGCTGCTCAACGAAGCGAATCCCAATCAGAGCGTGCTGACGCTCAAGAGTCTGGAAGCCATGCAGAAGGTTGCGGACGGCAAAGCGACCAAGATCATCATTCCCTCCGAGCTTCAGGGCATCGCCGGGCTTGCGACAGGATTAAAAGAGGTCATAAAAGACTAACGAAGCGGGGCAACAGCCCCGCTTAAATTCTGATTTAGCAGCGTAGCAGCTAAATCAGAATTGAAAAATGAATGATGAAAAATGAATAATTGCGGACGGGCTCCGCCCGTACCCGATCATAGAAAAACACAGAGCAAACATTGCGAATACTTATTAGGTTTTTATCAAAAACAAACACAATAGGATACGTTTCACTTATAATCATCTATAATGGCGGTTG
>JAFVBH010000068.1 GCA_017480115.1 Clostridia bacterium | reverse complement strand
GGACGCAGCGGAGGACAATGCGGAAGCGAACGAAGAAGCTGGCGCAACCGAAACAAAACCGGAAGAATAATTTGAGAATATTCGCAAAAAAGAGAAGCCGCGCGGCTTCTCTTTTTATTATGTAGGAAACTGCTCGCGTTGTGAGCAGTTTTGCATATATGCGCAAGCGCATGAATGACGGGGCGAAGCCCCTTATTGAACAAGAAGCACCGAACCGACCAACCGTGCAGGGAGACATGGGGGTTGATACGCCGTAGGCGTTCTTCTTATCGCTATGCACAAATCCCTGTACAAAAACTCTCCATACTATGGACAATTATCGCCAAATATGATACTATCAAGGTATATTATATAAGGAGGTATTTTATGAGAGCAGCTGATTCTCATCCGCAATTCAAGGCAAAGGTGCGGGAATATACCAACTTCGCCACCCGCGGGATTACCCGTGTCTGTAAAGAAGTCGGCCCGCGTTACTGCGGTTCCGAAGCGGAGGCAAAGGGACAGCAGTACATGTTGAACGAGTTTAATACCTGCGCGGACGAAGCGCATATCGAGGAATTTGAGGTACACCCCGGCGGATTGTTGGGCGTTACCAAGGTGGACGCGATACTGGTTATGTGCGCGATCCTTCTCTCGCTGTTCAGCCTGCATTGGATCGCTCTGATTCCCACGGTGCTGGCATATATCGTGTTGATCGTTGAGTTTGGCTTTTATAAGGAGTTTATTGATTTCCTGTTCCCGAAACGGACGTCGAGCAACTGCATTGCCGTGCGGAAAGCATCCGGCGAGACCCGCCGCCGCATCATTTTTGCGGGGCATATGGACTCCTCGCCCGAGTGGCACCCCACCTACTACGGCGGCAAGGTTGCGCTGTTTGCGGTGTTTATTTACGCCGTTGCGGGGCTTCTGTATATGACGGTGCTTTGCATTCTCGGTATTGTCCTCGGCAAAGAAAACGGCGCGGTCGCGGTGATGAACTGGGTCTCCCTTGCGTTTGTCCCGTCCTATTTCCTGCTGTTTTTCTTCTGCGGCAAGCCCGTTGTGGAGGGCGCGAACGATAATCTGACCGGTGTTTTCTGTTCTGCTGCAGTCATGAAGTATATGGCGGACAACGATCTTCGCTTTGAGCATACCGATCTGATCTGCATGGCGACCGGCGGTGAAGAATCGGGGTTGCGCGGCGCAAAGGCGTATATGAAAAACTATGCCGAGCAGTTCAAGACCGACGGGATCGAGACCGTCTTTGTCGCAGCGGATACCATCAAGGACTATGACTGCCAGTTTGTCTACGCCAAGGATATGTCCGGCATCACAAAGCATGATATTCGCGCCTGTAAGCTGGTGCAAAAGGCGGGGGAGCTGAGCGATATTAAGCTGGACTTCTCCAGCATTTATCTCGGCGCTTCCGACGCGGCGGCTGTCACACAGGCGGGGATTCCCGCAGTGGCGTATGCGGCGATGGATCCCGGTCCCCCGAAATATTACCACACCAGACTTGATACATGGCAAAACCTTGACCGCAAAACTGTGGAAAAGGGCGTGGAAATTCTGATCAATACCGCGTTCCTGTTTGACGAGCAGGGCTTAAAAGAGAACTACGACTGATAAATATTCTCCCCGAAGGTGATTGTCATGATGAAACGACGCTATATCTGTGCGATTGCCGTCCTGCTGAGCGGTATGCTGCTGTTCTCCGGCTGTGATTCGCTGACGACGCTGTTTGTCGGTGAGGAGGAGACGACTGTTCCCTTTGTCACAAGCCTGACAGTCCAACCGGACACCACTGCCGCCGTCGCTGCATATTATAACCGGCTGCTGGATGCGGCTGCCGCCGCGCACACGGGGCTTGCCCGTGATACCCGCTATGAGATTAACGATCTGCAAATCGTCGGCGGCGCATCGACGGGCGACGCCGATGCTGATGGCACGCAGGAACGTGATCCCGCGCTGAAGGTACTCAACGCTGCGGCGCAGGAAGTGCGCAGCTTTATCACAAAATCGATCGCGCCGAAAACAGAATCCATCGCTTACGGCGAGGACTGGGGCATGCTTGCGCCTGCAAAAATTGCCGATGTTTCCGCCGTGACCGACGCGGTTTGCGAAATGGGAGAAGCGGAAACCGACGCAGACGCGATGGCCGTCGTCTATACCGACGATTACAACGGCAGTATGACCCTTGCGGCGGAAGCCTATCCTCTGGCGCCGGGCAGCCCGCTGGCGGCTTTGTTTCCCTATCCGGCAGAGGAACAGATTCTTGCGGAGCTTGCATCGCTGCGGGATTCGCTGCTTCTTGAGGATTTCGGCGGCGTATTTGACGGCAATACCGTCAGCTTTACCGCGAATCGGCTCGCTGATCAAATCGCCGCCGCGGACTATATTTCCACCCTGCATATCACTGCCCGCGTAAGGGGCGTTGGCGCGCTGGAAACATACGGCGATCTGACTGTCGTCTTTACGCTGAAATGTATCGATCATTTTACTTTTGACTGGCTGAATCCCGACGCTGATACGGAAGTCTGACGGGATCATTGAAAAAACAGCATGAACGGGACATCGCGTTCATGCTGTTTTTGCGTACAAATTCTGATTTATCGGCGTTGCCGATAAATCAGAATTTAATGAATGATGAATGATTGTGGAACCGCTTCGCGGTTGGATTTATAGACGCAAAATGGGCGCACAATCTTGTAGGGATGCCCATTGGGCATCCGTTGATTTTGCGCATAACTCGGCGGACGGCCAATGGCCGTCCCTACAGGATCGTGTGACGATCTTCCTGCGATAAATCAGAATTTAGGTAGGAGGGAAGTGGGAGAAGGTTCGGAAATCGCTGCGCGATTTGGATTATAGAATACATGACCGGCAACGGGTAGCACGGCGCACTGCGCCGTTTAAATTTCGCAACGACAAAATAATTTTTTT
>JAFVBH010000004.1 GCA_017480115.1 Clostridia bacterium | reverse complement strand
TACTGTTCATTGTAAGGTCTCCTTCTTGTATGCGGTAATGCTGTATTTGGTTTTTTACCACTAATCATTTTACAGATAAATCCACGATCCTACAAAAGGGGACCTTACATATTATCTACAAGCGCGTGCGCCCATTTTGCGTCTACAAGAAAGCGGCTTCGCCGCACGCCTTCGGCGGCGAAGCTACAAGCTTTCGATTACGCCATCGCCGCTGCCCGAAGGGCAGGTTCGGCGGGCGTTATAATCTTTTTATTTGATAGGAAATTGAGAAATTTCCTATCAAATAAAATCAAGCCGCGAAGCGGCTTCCGCACCTCCTACCTCTTCCCTCCTACCTTCTACCTAAAATCAGCCTTATCGGCGAAGCCGATAAGGCTGATTTTATATAACCGCCATTTTCGCGTCGATCAGCTGCACATAGGTCATGCCGTCCTCTTCGTACCGGTCAAAGACACCCTCTACGGTAATCTGCGCGCCGGCATCGGGATAGTCGTTGGGATATGACAGCCCGTCGCATACAAATTCGATCCCCTGCGAGCAGCACGCCGCCGCGTCCGCGATCAGGCAGGCGTAATACCGTTTGCCTGTTTCGGGATTCTGATAGATAGCGAAGTTGCCGCTCATGCGCACGGTCTGTCCCATGAAATTGTCCGGCTCGTTGGTCATATTATAAACCTGCGAATAGACCATGGTGCTGTTAAGCTTCGTTAAATCGATGTCGATGGCGCTTGCCGCAGGATCGGTCAGATCCACCGTGACCTCGTCGCCCTTTTTGCCGCACGCCGCAAACGCGAACAGCATGGACGCAGCCAATAACATACATATAATTTTTTTCATTTTGCTTTTGCTCCTTTCAATTTTCCTATACACAAGGCTGTGAGAAAGCCTACAATGTCCACTGCGACGATCGTGGAGCCCACAGGCGTACCGTCCACGATCGAAATCAGGATCCCCAATACCGCGCATACGACCGAGAACACCGCCGAACAGATCGTGACCGAACGGAAGCTCTTGAACATGCGCATAGCGGAAAGCGCAGGAAAGATCACCAGCGCCGAGATCAGCAGCGAGCCGACAAGATTCATGGCAAGCACGATGATCACCGCGATGATAACCGCGATAATCAGATTATAAATCCCCGCCTTCGTGCCGGTCGCTTTTGCGAAGTCCTCGTCAAAGGTGACGGCAAATATTTTATTATAGAACAGCACGAACGCGGCAGTCACCACCACGGAAAGAACAATACTGAGAACAACGTCGGTCTTTGTCAGCGTCAGGATCGAGGTGGAGCCGAACAACGTGCTGCACACATCGCCCGACAGATTGGAGGACGTGGAAAATTTATTCATAATCAAATACCCGATTGCCAGCGCGCCGACGGAAATCATGGCAATAATCGCGTCACCCTTGATTTTGGCGTGCTGACCCGTCCGGAGCAGCAGGACGGCGCACAGAATCGTTACCGCCAGCACGAGGGGCATATCATTGGTAATCTTCAGCACGGACGCAATGGCGATGGCGCCGAACGCCACATGGGAAAGCCCGTCACCGATAAAGGAGAAGCGTTTGAGCACCAGCGTCACGCCTAAAAGCGAGGAACACAGGGCGATCAATACGCCGGTGATCAGCGCGTAGCGGACGAATGGATACGCAAAATTTGCCGAGAGAATCTGAAACACATTCATGCCCGACCGCCTCCTTCCGCGAGAACAAAGCCTTTTCCGACGTCGCCGGCAAGGTAGTCGTTTTTCGTACCGAAAAATACCTGATTGCCGATATGCAGGATATGCGTAGCGTAGCGAACCGCCGCCTGAATATCATGGGAAATCATGATCACGGTAATGCCGTCCGTACGGTTCAGCGTCTCGATCAGCCCGTACATCTCCGCCGTGACCTTGGGATCCAGCCCCGCCGTCGGTTCGTCCAAGAGCAGAACCTTCTGCGTCGCGCATAAGGCTCTTGCCAGCAAAACGCGCTGCTGCTGTCCGCCGGAAAGCTCCCGATAGCACCGCCTTGCCAAGGTCGAAATGCCCATTTTCTCCATATTCTGCGCCGCCGTCTGCTTATCCGCCTTGCTGTAGAAGGGATTTAACCCCTTGTGTCCCTGACAGCCGGACAGAACGATCTCGCGCACCGACGCGGGGAAATCCTTCTGCACCTCGGTCTGCTGGGGAAGATAACCGATCTCATTCTTCTTCAGCCCGTCCCCGTAAACGACCGATCCGCCGATCGGCGGCAGCAGCCCCAGCAGGGTTTTGATCAGCGTGGATTTTCCCGCGCCGTTTTCCTCGACAATGCACAGATAATCCCCTGCGGAAACGGTAAAATTCAAATCCTTTATAATCACCCTGGCGTCATACCCGATCGCCAGATTTTCGGCAGTTAGCTGCATTGTTTTCACCTCGGTTTCAGGAAAGCGCCTGCGTCAGCGCTTCCAGATTGCTTTCCGCGATCGCAAGATAGGCGGCGCCCTTCGCCACATCATCCGCGGTCACGGACTGCATGGAATTGATGTAGATAATCGCGCGGCTCGGGTCATCGGAATTGGCGATCACGGTCTGCGCGATCTTGCCGTCGCCGCCGTCCAGCGCGAAAACGCCGGGCAGCTTCAGCTCTGACGCTTTATCGGCAAGAAACGCGATGGTTTCAAAGCTTGCCTCCGTTTCGGCGGAGCAGCCGGCAAACGCTGCGTAATACGTCAAGCCGTAGTCATCGGCAAGATAGCGGAACGGGAACCGGTCGGCAAACAGCATGACCTTTCTTGCCGCGCCGTCCACGGCGGCGACATATGCGTCATCCAGCGTTTGCAGCTGCTGTTTATATGCCGCGGTATTCTCCGCGTACTGCGCCGCGTGCGCCGGATCCAGCTGCGCAAGCGCGTCCGCCAGCACGCCGCAGAGCTTTTCCGCATTGCGCAGCGACAGCCACACATGCTCATCATACGCGGGTTCGTCCGCGTCCGTATCCTCTTCCGCCTCGGGCTGCATACCCTCGACTTCCTCTTCTTCCTTCACGTCGCCGCCCAGCACGCTGAGCAGATCGATCACGATCATATTTTCATTGGTGGCGGTTTTCAGCGCGTCGTTCACCCATTCGTCGGATTCGCCGCCCACGTAAACAAACAAATCGCAGGTGGAAATTTTAATTATATCCGACGCCGTGGGTTGAAACGAGTGCAGATCCACACCGTTATCCAAAAGCATCGTCAGCGCGGCGTTCTCCGCATTGTCGCCGAGAATCTGCCGAATCCAATCATAAATGGGGAAAATTGTCGTTACGATTTTTATATTACCGTCCTCTGCGACAGGAACGGGCTGCCCTTTACAAGACGCGAACAGGCAAACCGCCAGCGCAAGACAGAGCAGAACGGATACTGTTTTTTTCATGATAATATATTCTCCTTTGCGGTATCAAATGGGATAACAGGGCGCAAAAATACACGGTATCCGGCAATATGCCGATAAAGACCTGCCCGCAGACAGACCCGAGATACCATGTTAGATTTGAAATATTTAACTGAGCAGCTTGACCTTTTGCATGACCGGTGTGATGGGAATGCCCGTCGTCTGCTTGCTGTGAAGCAGGGTCAAAAGCACATATACCGCCACAACCGCCATAATTACCGTCAGCGCGGCAAACGTGTCCTTCATCAAGGTTTTCAGGGTAAAGATCTGCGCACAGACGACGCAGCCCTTGCCGCAGCAGTCATGGTCCCATTGGGCGGAAACAGCAAACAGGGAGAACAGCATAACAAGCAGCAGCACGCCGGCAAACATCAGCGCAAGCACGCGTTTTTTCTTCGTCATGTCTATTCCTCCTTATAAAGCATATGATCTACCTAGATATTAGCATACCGCGTTTTTCTTGTCAAGTAACCGTTTTGTGAACAATCACGGGAACGATCCATGCAAAAGCCGGAGACGTCGGCATTGCGGCGCTCCGGCTTTTGCATAATATGAGGAATCAGGAAAGTAAGCGAAAAGTTTTGTAAAATATAATTGCATAAAATATTATAATCGATTTGCAACGCCTTGTCAAGTACTTTTTATATTTTTCAAAAAAGAAAATGTCGCCGAAATTGACTTTCCGGCGACAGGTTGCTGCAATACCGCTATTGATCGGCAATCATAACTTATATTCCTTGTCAAACCGGGGCAGATATTCCCCGCGGGCGAAGTCGCGGGCGCGGAAGCGGACGGAATCCGCCCGTACCTCCATGATATAACCGGTGCCCTCGGCGAGATAACCGTCGTTGCCCATACCGCTCATCACGCCCACGGAGGGGATATTGACGGAATGGATCGCGCCGATCTCCTCAAAATTGTCCGCGCCGAGCCCCGCATGTAAGTGCCCGGTAAACAGGAACACATTCCTGTATTTATTCATGATATTTTTCAGATTTTCAGACTGCGCGCCGACGGAACCGCGCTTATGATCCATAGAATTCCAGGAATCCGGCAGCTTATGCGTCAGCTTCAGCGGCTGGTGCAGCAGCACGAACGCGGGTTTGCCGTCCTTGGTAGCGTTCTTCAGCGCGTTGTTGAACCAATACAGCTCCGCGCGGTCGATCACCGCCTCTTCAAAGGTGCCCCTGACCGTTCCGAGAACGATAAAGGTATAGCCGCTGACCGTATACGTATAGTAAAGCTTATCGAGCCGGAGATTCGGATTCGCCTGCGCGCAAAAATCCGCAAACCGCCTGACGGTGCCGCGATTGCGGCGCAACCGCACGTCATGATTGCCGGAAGCAGGCACAAAGTGTTTTACCTTATCCCGCATCAAATCCATATCGTCCAGCACCATACGGTATTCCGAGGGTTTTCCGTTTTCGGTAATATCCCCGACGATCGTCAGAACGTCCAGCGTATCCCGGGCGTTTGCCACGTCCAGCGCGGCGCGGTGGGTATTCCGTGTGCGCGAAAGCAGATAGTCGGACACATGGGGATCGCCCCAAAGCACGGCGGACAGCCGCACGTCCTCCGCAACGCGGATCGGATCCGTCGTCGCAGGCGGGGGAACAGGCTTTTTCTCCGCGGCTGCGGCAAGTCTTTTTTTCGGCAGCTTATACATATCAAAAACCCCGCTTATTTTATACGAAGCACGTCGGAAAAACCGTTGCCCTTGAAAAGTTTAAGGAACACGTCGTGGAACCACTTAAAGATTTTTGTAACGAACGCACGGAATTGCGCAATGGCGCCGGGCGTCGCATTGCCGTTCTCGATCTCATTTGTAATGTCTGCCAGACGCTCGTAAACCGCGTCAAATGCTGCGGTCTCCATCACCGTGCTTGCAAGCGCAACTCTCGCGTCCGCCATGGCGGCGTCAAACGCCGCTTTCTGATCGGCGGAAAGCGCGGAGGTATTGTAACCCAGCCACTTATAATAAAGGATAGACAGCTTGCTGGAATGCCGCGCAAAGTTAAACTGCGGGAACGCAGGATCGGAATACACGTCCTTAAAGCTGTTGTCGGACATGATCCTTGTGGCAAGACGGATAATGACGTCGTTGTTCGAGGTATACACATGTCCCTGTCCGACAAAATAGAACGTGGTATCGCACAGAATGCCGGTGGATGCGTCCACCAGTCTGCCCGCATCGATGTGATGATGGGTCGGGTCGCTGCAATAGGTGTTCTTCTGCACATAGTCCGCAGGAAGCGGCGTATCTACCGCAACAGAGGTGGCGCCGAAGCTTTCGGAATCCGTATGGATAATACCGTCGGCATTGATCTTATCCCAGGAATCGCAGATTTTATAAAGCGGGTAATTGTATTCGGCAATGTCGAAAAACTCGATGCCCTTGTCTTTCAGCTCCATAATATATTCGCGGTGACGGAGCTGAGCATTGTAATACCAGTCGGTCTGCGCCCGAATTTTATCAAAGGAAGCGCCGCGCAGATACATTTCGCGGCAATCGGGATAATCCTTGGAGGGGATCAGCGCCCACAGGCAGGTGGAATACGCCAGATAGTCCACGATCAAATCATGAATAACGGCATCAAGAATCGCATTCAAATCTGCGTTGGGCATCAAACGCAGCACCATCGTAAGCAGGTAAGAGAGCCACCTGCTGTCCTCGCCCAACAGGGAGGGGAGCATATACCCGTACAGCGCCTCATAGTCGTCCAGCAGACCGTAGTGATAAATATCGCCCAGCACCGCCGCGCCGTCGGCAGCGGGAATGATGAAGCAGACGCGGTTCACGTCGTCCTCCATATTCAACCCGTTATCCTTATAATACTGCATCAGTGCGTTAAAGATCGAACCGCCCTGGCTGACGGGCACCAAATTGACCTTTTTGCCGCCATGCTCACTTTTCGCAATCTGGATCAGATTGTAAAGATCCTCCGCATGGGTCATGATATTGCCGAGGGATTCATAGGAGAAGAAATACATATTCTCGGTGCCTGCGGTCTGCGCGTAGGTGCGCAGGGGCATCTGCGTCATCGCGTACTCATAATTCTCTTGGGAAATATTGGAAAAATTGGTATTATATTTTACCGCTTTGATATTTTTGATAAACTGTCCGTTCTCGTCGCACTTAATATTGCCGGCAAGGGTCTTGCCCAGCACGCTTGCAATTGCCTTAGCAGCGCGGGCGTCCTTATCTTTCTGGCTCAGCAGCATATTGCTGACAGGCGCGATCACGTCCGCCAGCACGTCCAGCACGATTTCATGAGTGTCCTCCATGAAAAACGGCGCGGCGTATGCAGAGCCGTCCAGCTTTTTCATGTCGTTGCCCTGATCGTCCAAATACCGGACGTCGGACTGGAACAGCCCGGGAATGATGATCGACGGGTTATAGCCGTTTGACGGCTGCGCTGCCGCCGACGCGATCAGGGTCGCGCCGCAGCTGCACAGCATTACGACCGCCAAAACAACGGAAAGCAGCTTTTTTAAGGTTGTTTTCATAATAATTTCCTTTCCGAGAGAATTTTACCGTTAAATTATAACAAATCGACACGTGTTTTGCAAGGCGTTGCAGGGGTTATTTTTCAAAAAAAGGACTGTTGCAGATTCCAAAAAAGAACCGGCAACAGCCCTTACAAACTTAGCTTTTCGAAATTTCTCGGTTTGCGGAAATTATTCCGCCACGGCTTCTGCCGCCGCTGCTTCCTCTGCGGTTTTCTTCGCCGGGGGATTGATAACGAATCTCTGGAGCGGATACGTCCAGACAAAGGGAAGCGTTACCGTAAAGATAAAGATCACAGTATCCCAGAACCATGTTACACTGCCGTCAGCATTGACATGTCCGTTTGCGGCGGCAATACCGAGCAGCCAGCCCTTGAGCCATGCCGTGACAAAAATCGTAACGACAACCATGACGACATAGATCACAACAGAGCGGGTAAGATGTCCGCTGGCGTTGAAAGTTACCTTTCTGTTCATCAGATACGCGACGATGTAACCCACGGTTGCAGCGATCAGATACGCATAAGCCGCGTCCATTTGACTGGCTATACCGAGGAACTCAAATACCGGGTTTTCGATCGTCTTCCCCTGCAGCGAAGCGAACACCACATAATGGAACAGCAGATCTACAAGATACTGGACCACAAAGGAGCTGACGCCCGCAAAGGAAAATTTGATAAACTTCCACAATTCACCGTGCTTTTCGGTGAAGCCTTTCAATCCGTTTGCCATTGTGTAACCACCTGTCAAAAATTTATTTGTTCTATTGTAACAGAATGCAATCCATATATCAAGACAAAATTGCCGAAAAACACAAATTATGCGGCATTCTGCTGTTTTTTGCGTTTAAATTCCGGCAGTTGGGCAATGGTGATCGCAGCAAACATGATCACGCAGCCGGACAGCTCCCGCGCGTTGAGCGTGTTGCCGCGGATCAGCCAGTCGGACAGCGCGGAGAATACGGATTCCAGGCTCATGATCAGCGACGCCAGCACCGGCGGGGTCATCTGCTGCCCGAGGATCTGGAACGTATACGCCACGCCGCCGGACAACACGCCGGAATAGGCGATCATCAGCCAGTTTGCTTTAATGACCTCAATATCCGGATTCTCAAAAGCGAACATCATAAGGACCGTTACCACGCTTGCAAAGAAGAACTCCATACACGACAGATGCAGCCCGTCCACCTTTTGGGAAAAGCTGTCGATCAGCAAAATCTGGATCGCGAAGAACAGCGCGCAGATAATCAGCAGCACGTCGGCAAAAGAGATTTTAAAACCGGTTCCCGGTTTTACCGAGATCAGATACAGCCCGACCACCGCCACGGCGACGCTGCACCACGCCTTCAGGGTGATTTTTTTCTTCAGAAAAATTCCCAGCACGGGCACAAGCACAATGTACAGCGCGGTCAGAAAGCCCGCCCTGCCTGCGGAAACGTCCGTGCCCATAATGTCGATCCCCAGCTGCTGTACCGTTGCGGCGATCGTATAGGCGATACCGCACAGCAACCCCGCCAGAAGCGCGGTTTTATGCGCCGAAAAGAACGCCTTGCCGCTCCCGTAACGCGCGCGGGGTTTCTTTTTCCGCTGCGCCAGATCGCGGATCAGGGTCACAAGCCCCACCGTCAGAAACGCCAGCGTATTGCGCGTCCCCTGAAAGGTATAGGAGCCGACCGCGCCGCCCTCGCTTTGGGCGACAAACGAAATACCCCATATCAGCGCGCCCACCGCGAGGATCACAGGTCCCAAAATTTTCTTGAAGTTAAACGTCTTTGCCATCGGTCAAAAAATTCCTTTTCATTAATAAATATGCTAACCGGTATTGTAACATATCAAAATTCATTTGTACAGACAGAAATTTTTATTGGCAGCATCCCGATTTCATGGTACAATTGACGAAAGGAACAACCTCTGATTTATCGGAAAAAAGGATCTCCATGTACATCAACACGTTCAACGCTGCAATGCAAAAACGATTCGGCAAGAAAATGTACCGCCTGTCGCTGGATTACAACTTCGGCTGCCCCAATCGGGACGGCGCCGTGGGCGTGGGCGGGTGCGTCTTTTGCTCCCAGCCCGGCGCGGGCAATTTTGCCGGCAGGGGAGAGACGCTTGACGAAAAACTGACCGCCGCAAAAGAAAAAATCGCCGCAAAGGCGGGCGGGGACTGCGGTTATATCGCCTATTTTCAAAGCTACACCAATACCTACGCGCCCATCGAAACCCTGCGGGAAATTTTCACCCAAGCCGCCGAACACCCCGCCGTCGACGCGCTCTCCATCGCCACCCGGCCCGACTGTCTGCCGCCGGAGACGCTGGCGCTGCTGGCGGAGATCAACCGCAAAAAGCCCATTTGGGTGGAGCTGGGCTTACAGACCGCCAACGAAGCCACCGCGGCCTATATCAACCGCTGCTACCCGCTGCCGGTCTATGACGCCGCCGTGCGGGAGCTGCACGCCCGGGGCGTCGAGGTCGTTACCCATATGATCCTCGGTCTGCCGCGCGAAACAGAGGAGGACATGCTGCATACCGCGCGGCATATCGCCGCCGTCGGGTCGGAGGGGATCAAGCTGCAGCTGCTGCATGTGCTGAAAAACACCCGTTTGGCAGAGGATTTCGCAAAAGGCGCGTTTGACGTCTTATCCATGGAAGCGTACGCGGATATTCTTTGCGCGATCCTGCCGACGCTGCCGCGGGATATGGTGATCCACCGCTATACCGGCGACGGCGATAAAAGGGAACTGATCGCGCCGCTGTGGAGCGGCGATAAGAAACGAACACTGAATTATATCAACCGTATATTAAAGGAGAGGGATATTACGCAGGGGAGTGCGGTACAGGGCGAAGCGAACGCCGAGGGTTGAGCGTCGAGCGCCGAGAATAAACCATTGCCCTGCGCAGAATGGGAACGCCGCGAAGCCGTTCTGCCATTGCGCATGACGAACGACGCCTTTCGCACTGAACATGCGGCTTGCGGCAAGACTTTTGCAGAAAGTCTTAATAATTTTTATAAAAGGTGTTGACAAACAGAAATTTCCTGCTATAATAAAACACACCAAGCCGATATGTTTATTGGGTTTATGTTAGGAGGTTCTGCATTATGACTTCTTACAACAGAATATGCGCCTCTGTGGTCAGTCGTCGATGTTGCGTCGGTCGAATGTGACGCTGCGACGATCCACAAACAATACCACCAAAACATATGATTATGAAGGAGACATTTACCATGAAGAAAGTTATTGCCCTTTTACTTGTCGCTGTCCTTGCGACGCTGACCTTTGCCGCCTGCGGCAAAAAGACCGACGATCCCGCAAACGCCGCGCAGCTTGAAGTTGCGGTTCCCAACGATCCCACCAACGAAGCCCGCGCGCTGCTGCTGCTGGAAGCCAACGGCGTCATTACGCTGGACGCCGCCGCAGGTATTGCCGCTACCGTGGCGGACATTACCGAGAATCCCTACAACATCAAGTTCCGCGAAGTCGAGGCGGCGCAGATTCCCAACGTTCTGCAGGACGTGGACTATGGCGTGATTAATGCGAACTATGCCCTTGCGGCGAATCTGAATCCCGTTGCGGACGCGCTCGCGGTAGAGGGTTCCGCCTCCGCGTACGGCAACGTGCTGGCTGTACACGAAGATAATAAGGACGCCGACCTGACGAAGGCGCTGGTTGCCGCGCTGGAAAGCAAAGCCGTCGCGGATTATATCACCGCTACCTACAACGGCGCCGTTATCAGCGTGGTTGACAATCCCGGCGACGGCACCGATGCTTCCGTTGATTATGCCGCGCTTGCCGGCCAGACCATCACGGTCGCCGCTTCCCCCACACCTCACGCGGAAATCCTTGCTATCGCAAAGGAAATCCTTGCTGAAAAGGACATCACCTTAGACATTATCGAATACGACGACTATGTACAGCCCAACCTTGTGGTTGACAGCGGCGATGTCTACGCCAACTACTTCCAGCACGTTCCCTATCTTGACAATTTCAATACTGAGAACAACACAAAGCTGGTATCCGTTGCCGTTCTGCACGTAGAGCCCATGGGCATTTACGGCGGCAAGCAGGCAACGCTGGACGCTGTAAAAGGTTGAGTTGCAGCCTGCGCGCTATTGACGAAAAATGTCAAACAGTCTATAATATCCATAAGCCGACTTCCGTCGCGAAGTCGGCTTCTTTCAATAGGGAGGGATTTTCTTGATTGAGATCAAACATCTGTCCAAGTCCTTTGAAACAAGCGATAAAACCGTGCATGCCCTGCGGGATATTAACCTGACGATCAACGACGGCGACATCTACGGCGTGATCGGCATGAGCGGCGCGTGCAAAAGCACGCTGGTGCGCTGTATTAATATGCTGGAGAGACCCACCGAGGGGCAGGTCATTATTGACGGCGAGGACATGGGCGCGCTTACCGATAAACAGCTGCGCGAACGCAGACGGAACATCACCATGATTTTCCAAAGCTTTAACCTGCTGATGCAGCGCAACTGTCTGAAAAATGTTTGTTTTCCGCTGGAGCTGGCCGGCATGAAAAAAGCCGATGCGGAAAAACGCGCCATGGAGCTGCTGGAGATCGTCGGCTTGCCTGAAAAAGCGAAAGCCTATCCCGCGCAGCTTTCCGGCGGTCAACAGCAGCGCGTCGCCATCGCGCGCGCGCTTGCCACTGACCCGAAGGTTCTGCTTTGCGACGAGGCGACCAGCGCCCTCGACCCAAAAACCACCCACGCCATACTTTCCCTGATTCGGGAAATCCACGACAAACTGGGCATTACGGTGATCATCATCACCCATCAGATGAGTGTTGTGGAGGAAATCTGCAATCGCGTGGCGATTCTGGACGACGGACAGGTCGTGGAAGAGGGCACCGTGGACGCAGTATTTTCCACCCCGAAGTCAGACGCTGCTAAGCGCCTTGTTTCCCCCGACGGGCTGGACGGACTGCCTGCGGCAAAGCCCGGCGAGCACCGAATCCGCGTGGTTTTCCAAGGCTCGGGGGCGACGGAAAAACCGCTGATCAGCGCCCTGGCGCTGGAGCAAGGCATCAGCGCCAGCATTTTGTATGCCTCCACACGCAGTATCGGCGAAAAGGCGTTCGGCACGATGCTGCTTGGTATTGAGGGGGATGACGATACCCGCACCCGGGCACTGGCATATTTTGATAAATTTGAAGATATTTCCGCAGAGGAGGTGCGCGGTGATGAGTGAGTTCCTTGCGTCCCCGACCATACAGGAGACTTTGAAAATTCTGAAAAATGAATTTCTCTTTGCCACATGGGAAACGGTGTACGTAACCGTGATCGCAACGTTGTTTGCCATTCTTTTGGGGCTGCCGCTTGGTGTGCTGCTGGTAGCGGGGGAGAAAAACAGCGTGATGCCGATCCCCAAGACTGTGCTGCGCATTCTGAACATTATCATCAATCTGCTGCGCTCGGTGCCGTTTTTGATCCTGATGATCGTGGTATTCCCGCTGACGCGCCTGATCGTGGGCACTGCCGTGGGTACGGTGGCGTCCATCGTGCCGCTGACCATCGCGGCGTTTCCGTTTGTGGCGCGGCTGGTGGAAAGCAGCCTGCGGGAAGTCAACCCCAATGTGATCGAGGCGGCGCAGAGCATGGGCGCCTCGCCGATGCAGATCATTATAAAGGTGATGATTCCCGAAAGTATTCCCTCGCTGATCTCCAACTTCACTATCGCCATTACGACGATTCTCGGCTATACGGCGATGAGCGGCATCATCGGCGGCGGCGGTTTGGGCAAGATCGCCATCAACTACGGCTATTACCGATATAAATACCTTGTGATGATCCTCGCCGTGATCCTGCTGATCCTGCTGGTGCAGATTTTCCAGACCATCGGCACAAAGCTTGCCACAAGGCTGGATAAGCGATTGAAAAACAGATAAACAGATAACAAGAAAGGCTGTGGCATATTTTAAAAGGAAATTGCCACAGCCTTTCTTGCTGACTAAGCACAACCGATTTCTGTTTGTCAATACTTAAAAAACTATTTTTTTGTCGAAAAAACAAACTTTTTTGCATTTTTCTTTACAAAAACAACATTATCCCTTAAAATAATGAATATATTTTTATGTTTGTTTATTTATTCCCAAATAACAACAAATTATTTAAAAAAATATCGTATTATTAAGGTAACAAAATAATGAGTAAGAAAAACCTGTTCTCTAGGATTTATGAAAAAATACCGGATAGCAAAAAAGAACTTGTAAATTTCTACGCTGCCGTAACAGGGATACTTGCGTTTGTAGGTAATATCGGACAAATTGTAGTTTGGTTAATAAAGAATATAAAATCCAGCATATCAAATAATGTTATACCATGGGTTTTGTTTTTTGTTGTTCTTATTATTTTGTCAATATTGATAATTATATTCATCAAAAAGGTTCGACAATATAAAAATAGCCTATGGAATAGGAAAACTGTTGTCATTAAGCAATATGAAAAACTTCTATCAGGTTATTTAGAATTTTATTTTGAATTGCTAAAATTACATAAAAATAATGATTTAAGTATAGATGTTTTAAATTCAACTGTTCGTTCTTTCACAATAAAATTGCTGGACAGCATATGTGAAATATATAGCATATACACCGGCGCAGAAATACATGCTTGTATAAAAACAATAGGAACAGAAAAAGATGATTTTGATTATGAAAATGATAATATTGATACAAACAGTGCAATTATAAATACTTTTGTGCGCTCATCTGATACGCAAATTGAACGAACCCACATATCGAGCAATCCAGTTTTGCTAAAAGGTAATACAGATTTTCTTTCGATACTTGAATCCAAAAATCCTTGTAATCCATATAATTACTTTTATGTGAGAGATTTAGAAAAATATAAAAATGATTTAGAAAAACGAAATTTAAGATATGATAACACCACAGTAAATTATTTATCGTACTATAGAGGTGTAATTGTTACACCGATAATGATCAGGCATAGCAAATTGCATTTTACGAACACGGAAGATGAACACGAATATCATGTTTTAGGTTTTTTATGTATAGATACGATGTCAACGAACGCTTTTATTGATGAAAATAAAACACCATTCATTCAATTGGCAATGTCCTTTTCCGAAATTGCATATCTAACCTTAAATAAATACAAATTTTATTATTCAAGATTGATAAAAGAGGGAAAAAATGATGATAAACAATAAAGACAAACCGTCAGCTATTCGGCATATATTAAAATTTATAATATTGGGAGAGACACGCCGCTACACTAAAGGCGGTCTTGATTCCATTGAAGATATAAGTTTTTGTTTGTCATCAGTTTTTCCAAACAAGGAGGAAGAAAAAAAATATCTCCAATCATTTGAATAGATCGAGTCTGCTGATTTTAAAACATCCATAATATAGACGCGACTCATTGCCCACCGTAATTTTAAAAATTATTTATAAAAAACAGAAAATTACAGCTTTCGCTTGTTTTTTCATTCTATCGATTTTATCTTGTTCTTTCATGTGAAAAAGATTCACAGTGGAATTTACACCCCACGTCTCAAGATTCCGGAAAACAGTATCACAACGGTGATACTAAGCTGAAAAAACCAAAACTATTATATGAAAACATCAGCATAAACGGGCGGTAACCACCTGTTTATGCTGATGTTTTGTTTACTTACTTAGACGCGGATATAATGCCCCGCGCGGCAACGCGGTGGATCGCAATGCGCTTCTCTGCTGCGTCCGAGCTGAAAAGAACTACAGATTACCCTTTTAAATCCGGGTCGATGGCGTGCGCCGGGATATTGCCCGGAATATCGCCCACGCCGTTGATGACCAGCCGCGGGCGGTAGGGGAAGTCCTTCAGCGTCTCGCGGGTGGAAACGCCGGTAAGCACCAGCGCGGTATCCAAACCGGTCTCAATGCCAGCGATCATATCCGTATCCATACGGTCGCCGATCATCACCGCCTCTGCGGAATGCACGCCGAGAATATGTAAGCCCGTGCGCATCATCAGCGGGTTGGGCTTGCCGACATAATAGGCGTGCTTGCCCGTGGTCAGTTCAATGGGCGCGACAAACGCCTGACAGGCGGGGATCTCCGTTCCGCCCTCCACGGGCGTCGTCATATCCCGGTTGGTGCCGATCAGCTTTGCGCCCCTGTTGACAAGGTTCATGGCTGTCATGATATGCTCATACCGGTAATCGTTGGTCTCGCCGATGACGACATAATCGGGGTCAACGTCGTTGATGGTGATACCCGCGTCGTACAGGGCGTTATAAAGCCCGTGTTCACCGACAACATAAGCGCTGCAGCCGGGCGACTGCTTGGCGAGGAATTTCGCCGTTGCCAGCGCGCTGGTATAGAAATGCTCCTCGCTTACGTCCAATCCCAACCGCGCCAGCTTCTGCTGCAGCTCCCGGGGGCTGCGGTTGCTGGCGTTGGTCAGGAATAAGAATTTTTTATCGTTTCTGTAAAGCCACTCCACAAATTCCTTAACGCCGGGAATCAACTGGTTGCCGTGATAGATCACGCCGTCCATATCGCATAAAAAACCCTTTTTCTCCCGTAACTGTTCCATTGCATTCTCTCCTTCGCATGTTTCCGTAACTCCTGCACCAGGAAGGTTGATCCTTAAACGGTCATACAGATCGCCGCTCGGGTGTGTGCGGCAATTTGGTATCTTGGGATTATCCGCCGAGGCAAAAACCGTTTCTTAGCTATATTTATATTATATTTTACGGATTTTGTCAATTCATATTCTGTTTTGCATAAAATTCATAATCAGATTTATGAATTTTGATTGACATTTAAAACGCGGCATGATAAGATAAAAAACACAAAACTGTATGATTTTAGGAGGTATTTATGTCTAAAATTATCGCATTCTTTATGGCAATTATTATGTTTTTGATCCCCTCGGCAAATATTCCGAAGCAGAGTTTAGATACGGACAAGGCAAAAACTGAATATGCCTATGTATTTGTCAACGGCTTCGGCGGCTGGGGCGAATTCGATTTTCAGAACAAGCTGCTGTCCTATTGGGGCATGGTGAGCGGCGATATGATGAAATATCTGCGCGCCCGCGGCGTTGACGCGCACGCGGCGTCCGTCGATCCCTATGCCAGCGCATGGGACCGCGCCTGCGAGCTTTACGCCCAGCTGACCGGCACCCGCGTGGACTACGGCGCAGAACACAGCGAGCGCTGCGGGCATGACCGTTTCGGTAAGGATTACTCCGGCAAAGCGTTAGTCAGCAACTGGAGCGCGGAGAACAAGGTCAACCTGATCGGCCATTCTTTCGGCGGCCCAACCATCCTTATGTTGCTCCGGCTGATGGCAACCGGCAGTGATGCGGAACAGGCGGCAACCTCCGCGGAGGAGATTTCCGGTCTGTTCACCGGCGGCAAGGGCGACTGGTTCTACAGCCTGACCTCTGTTGCAGGCGCGCTGAACGGCACAACGGCGGTCAATGCAAAAGAAGATATTGAGGACGGTAAGGATACTAAAGCCATGGAAAAATTGGGCGTTAAAGTCGTTGGTAAGTTATCCGACATGTCTGACAGAGCAGATTTTGACTGCGCCTTGTACGATATGCTTCTTGACAACGCGCTGGAACTTTCCGATAGCTTTGAGGTACTGGAAAACGTATACTATTTCTCCATTCCGTGTTCTTACACCACACAGAACAGCAACGGCACCTGGTCGCCGATCAGAAAGGGCATGACGCCGTTCTTCCATTTTATTTCAGAGCGCATGGGCAAGTACACCGACGTGACCCCCAAGGGCTTCGTCGTTGACGAGAGCTGGCAGGAAAACGACGGCATGGTCAATACGAAATCCGAAAGAGCGCCCCTGAACGCACCGCAGCAGGATCTGAATAAAGATAATATTCAGCCCGGCATTTGGAACGTATTCCCCACTTATAAGGGTGACCATCTGTCTCTGACCGGCGGTATTATCAGCGCAAATACGGAAATGCGTGAAGTTTACATGGATCTGATCAACATGATCAACGCCTTGTAAGCAATATAACAGCAAAACAAAAAGAGCCGCAAGGGAGAGACTGCGTAAGGAAGCAGCCGTAGGTCAGTGAACAAACCCACTATGACATCTTTTACATAAAAAGTGTCATAGTGGGTTATATTCTTTCAAGTGTTATTGCCGGAGCTAAAAAACACTGGTATAATTTATTCGATAAATCGGGATTTGCGGAGGAAATTCTATGACAAAGGAACAAGTTTTTGAATTTATCAAAGAGCAAAAAACTGCTTTAATCTCATCTGTTGACGATGAAGGTTTTCCTAACACAAAGGCTATGCTTTCACCACGAAAAATTGATGGCAAAGATTTCTATTTTACAACAAACACTTCTTCTATGAGGGTTGCACAGTATAACGCCAATGAAAAAGCGTGTATTTATTTTTATAAACGAGGACGGTTCAGCTATACGGGCGTTATGCTTGTTGGAACAATGAAGGTGTTGATGCAACAAAGCATTAAGGACGAAATTTGGCGTACTGGTGATACAATGTTCTATAAGGAAGGCAAAACCGATCCTGATTATTGTGTCTTAAAGTTTACGGCGCTAAAATGCAGAGTTTATAAAGACCTGAAAACAGTTTGGATTGATTTATAAATTCCAGTTTGCCGGGAAGTCTGAATAATATGAGAACAGAGGAGCGAATGTTCAGTTTCGCTCCTCTGTTTAACTTCCTTACAGAGGATACCCGAAGGCTCTTTTTTGTTTTGCGTGAAAGATTATGTTATTTTTTCTGCAAAAGATTAAAAACTATTTTAACTTCGTTCCGGCGGAATTGACACAAATTTTTCGATATGATAATATTGATTAAGAAAGATTTTCAGGAGGGTTCCTATGTCTAAGATCGTCGCTTTCTTTATGGCAATTATTATGTTTTTAATCCCCTCGGCAAATATTCCAAAGCAGAGCCTGGATACGGACAATGCAAAAACCGAGTACACCTACGTTTTCGTTCACGGTCTTTCCGGCTGGGGCGAATATGATTTCGTATACAAGCTGGCGCCCTACTGGGGCGTTTTGGGCGGCGATCTGATGAAATATCTGCGCGCCCGGGGTGTGGACGCGCACGCGGCGTCCGTCGATCCCACAGCCAGCGCATGGGATCGCGCCTGCGAGCTTTATGCCCAGCTCACCGGTACCCGCGTGGACTACGGCGTCGAGCACAGCGAACGCTGCGGGCATGAGCGTTTCGGTACGGACTATACCGGCAAGGCGCTGATCGACAGTTGGAGCGCAGAGGATAAGATCAACATTCTCGGGCATTCCTTTGGCGGCGCGACGGTGCTGACGCTTGTAAAACTGATGGCAAACGGCAGTGAGGCGGAGCAGGCGGCAACCCCGGCAGACGAGATTTCCGACCTGTTCACGGGCGGCAAAGGCGACTGGTTCCACAGCGTGACCGCACTTTCCGCTCCCATAAACGGCACCACCGCCTACTATGTGCAGTCAGACATTGAAAGTGATAAGGCGCACTCCACGACGGAGGAGAAGGTGGATGTCAAGCTGATCGGCACCGCAACTGCGGGTCCCAAGGATAGAGCGGATTTCGACTGCGCCGCCTATGATATGTATCTTGATAACGCCATGGCGCTTGCCGATACCTTTGAAGTACTGGACGACGTATATTATTTCTCCATTCCCACTGCAAAAACAACGCAGAACGACGACGGCACCTGGTCGCCGGTAAAGAAGGAGATGGAGCCCCTGTTCCATGCCGCCTCTGCGCGTATGGGGACGTATACCGGCGTCACTCCCGGCGGATATGTGGTAGACGAAAGCTGGCAGCAAAACGACGGTCTTGTGAATACCAAATCCGCGAGAGCGCCTTTCAATGCGCCCCAGCAGGATTTGGACAAAGACAATATTCAGCCCGGCATCTGGAATATATTCCCCACCTATGACGGCGATCACACCTCGCTGATGGGCGGTATTCTGCACAGAAACGAGATCCGCACACTGTATATGGATCTGATCAATATGATCAACGCGCTGTAAAGCATTTTATACGAATCCCTGATTAAAAACTGACACCGAGCAGCGAGCATAATTTCCGCAAGGCGGGCGACGCAGTCTTGCGGAAATTATGCCGCGGTGAATGTCATGTTTTTATCAGGAATCAGTATTAATATCTTAAGTTGATTTTATCCTGCATTCTATAAAATAATCCTTCAAAAATATAAGTAAAAGGGGAGCACCTGCAATCAGCAAGTGTTCCCCTTATTTCAATTATTAAGTATTACAGCGTCAACACAGTGTGATAGGCGTCCTTTGTGGCGTTGCCGATGGTGCCGCCATGATGCGCGTCGCCGACGGTAACGACACGGATACCGCTGAGGCGCAGATCGTCCTCCAAATTGTTCAGCGGGCGCACGCCCATGGCGAGTACGACGTAATCCGCGTCCACGGCGGAAAGCTCCTTTGTTTTGACGTTTGCGACAGTCACGCTGTCGTCATTCACGGTGACCAGCTTGGTATTCAGCAGGAATTTTGTCCCGTAGGGTTTGATACGCTCCATGGAATCGTCCACAAACTGGAACCACGCCTTGGACGCGATTGCATTCTCCATCTCAATCACGGTGACTTTGTTCCCCGCCTCGTTCAGCGCCTCCACGGTCTCCAGACCGGTCAGACCGCTGCCGATGACGGCGACTTTCTTATCATGCGGGACAAATTTGCCCGTCAGTATCTCCGGCGCGGTAAAGACGTTATCACCGTCAACCCCTTGAATGGAGCGCGGTCTTACGGGTACGCCGCCGGTGGCAAGCACCACCGCGTAAGGCGCAAGCGCCTCGATTGCCGCTTTATCCGCCTCTTTATTCAGCTCGATCTTTACGCCCAGCTCCGCCGCCTCGGTCAACATATCGTCAATTGCCCAGCGCAGCTTTTCTTTTCGGTTGCCGGAGGCGGCAATATTGACCTGGCCGCCGGGAATCTCTTCTTTTTCAAACACCGTCACGTCAAAACCGCGGCGCTGCAGCGTGATCGCTGCGGTCAGTCCCGCGGGACCCGCGCCGATCACGGCGATCTTTCTACCGTTTCCGTCCTGCGGCATGTTGAAGTATTCCCGCTCCCTTGCCACGGACATATTCAACGCGCATTCGCCGGGCTTGCCGACAGACGCGTTTTCGATAAAGGATTTGATGCAGTGCAGGCAGCCGATACAGCGGCGAATCTTCTCCGGCTCGCCGTCATAGACCTTCTGCGCCCAATGGGGATCGCAGATGAAATTTCGCGCGGAACCCGCAAAATCCTGATACCCCTCCGCGATCTGCCGTTCCGCCTGCGCGGGGGAACGGATAAAATTGGCGGCGATCACGGGAATGCTGACGGTCTGTTTGACCGCTTTTGCAAGATACGCGCGCCAGCCCGGCTCGAAAGAGGTGGGTTCCAGCCAATAGTTGTACGCATCGTAGCAGGCGGAGGAAACGTCGATCGCATCCACGCCCAATTCCTCCAGCCGTTTGGCGAACCGCAGTCCCTCGTCAAGCCCGTAGCCCTTGCCGGGTTTGCCGATGCGGTCATACATCTCGTCAACGCAAAGCCGCACGATCAGGGGATAATCCCTGCCGCACCGGGCGCGAATACCCTCGATGATCTCCGTAACAAAGCGCATGCGGTTATCAAAGGAGCCGCCGTATTCATCGGTACGCTTGTTGGTGTTGGGGCTTAAAAACTGCTGTATGATATAGCCGTGGGTGCCGTGCAGCTCCACCGCGTCGACGCCCGCCTTCTGACAGCGCGCCGCCGCGTCGACAAAGTCCTGAATCAGACGCTTGACCGCGCGGTTGCTCATGGCGTGGATACGGGTCGCGCCGTGCGCGCTCAGCTCACATTTGGAGGGCGCCTGCACGGATTGGCAGATTTTTTTCTGCTCCAGCCCCAGCAGCACCGGCGTCGCTTTGAACATCACGTCCATTACGCCGGGGAAACGATCCGCCACGGGGATCACCACCGGCAGGGAATTGATCGAGCTGGCGTAGCCCTGTCTGCCGGGGTGGTGCAGCTGGATGCACAGCTTCGCGCCGTGCTTATGCATGCGGGCAACCATTTCCTTCATCGGCTCGATGTGATAATCGTGGCTCATGGAAAGCTGGGTAAAGGTCGAGGTCGCGCCCATATCGTTGACGCGGCAGATGCCGGGAATAATCAGCCCCACGCCCGCCTTGGCGCGTTCCTCATAATAATCCATCATGCGCGCGGTGGGCTTGCCGTTGGTCTGCCCGAGGCTGAACTCCGCCGCGTTCATGACGATGCGGTTTTTCACCGTCATCGTGCCGATATTCATCGGCGAGAGAAGATTTTCAAATTTCGCCATTCTTCTTCATCTCCGCAAGTTTTTTCTTGAATCTGGTCAGCTTCGCCGTCTCCAGCGCCCAGTAAACGGTACGGACGGGCGGGCATACGCCCATTAAAACCTTGGAAAGACCGAACAGCGGGCTGGGGGAGACGAACTTCTTGCCGTTGTCGATTCCCGCGACCATCTTGCGGGCGACCACGTCGGGCTGCTGCACGGGGAAAGGCTTTTCAAAGGGAACGGGATTGGCGACTTTAAAGAAATTGGTGTCCGTCGCCACGGGATACAGGCAGGTCAATTGCAGATTCTTCGGCTTTTCCAGACGGATCGCCTCCTGGAAGCCCTGCAAACCGAATTTGCTGGCGCTGTAGATCGCGTAGCCGGGCATCGCCATTTGCCCGATGGCGCTGATGGTATAAGCGAGCGTGCCGGGTCTGCCGTCCAGATGCTCCAGATATTTCCCGTAGGAATAGATGGGAGAGAACGTATTGGTGTCGAACATCGCTTTTACCCTGTCCCAATCGGCGTAGTCAAACGCCTCGTAATAGGGGAAACCCGCGTTGGCGTAGAAAATATCGATCTTCTGCCCGTCAAAGACCTCGTTTGCCTTTTCAAATACAGCGTCCACGCCCTCCTTGGTGCTGATATCCATATTAAAGGGGATCACGTTGTCGCTGTAGGAGGCGAGCAGCTGCTCCGCATGCCGCGATACGGCAAGAATGCGGTTGGAACCATCCTTGGCGATGAGCTTGAGCACCTCGAAGCCGATACCGCTGGACGCGCCGGTAAGTACAATGTTTTTGTTTTGAATCATAACAATCTTCCTTTCTGTAATTATACTGTAGCATAATTTTTAAGGTAAGTCAATTTTAAAATCAGCGGCGTTACCCATAGACATGCATTTGCAGAGAGAAAATCATTTACACGTCGCTTTCCCGATAAGAGAGCGTAAGCGCCTCCAGCGAGCATTCCAGCTTGCGGATCGTTACGCCGGCGGAGACAAGCATGCGCTTGGACGCGATCACGGACGGCGTACCGTCGTATTTATCCGAAAGGAAAACAACCTCTTTAATGCCGCTCTGAATGATCGCCTTGGAGCATTCGTTGCAGGGAAACAGCGGCACGTAGATGCGGCAGCCCTCCAGATCCGCGCCGCGATTGTTGAGGATCGCGTTCAGCTCCGCATGGCAGACATAAGGGTATTTTGTGTCCAGCTCCGCCGCTGCCGTACGATCCCACGGATAGTCGTCGTCATCGCAGCCCTTGGGGAACCCGTTATAGCCCACGGACATAATGCGGTTGTTCTCGCTGACGATGCATGCGCCCACCTGCGTGCCGGGATCCTTGCTGCGCTTGGCGGAAAGCAAGGCGATCCCCATAAAATATTCGTCCCAGGATAGATAGCCGGTTCGTTTCGGCATAGTATTGCCTCCTTTTTATTTGTTGTAACTTCTGATTTATCGGCGTTGCCGATAAATCAGAAGTTAATGAATAATGAATAGTGAATGATGAATGATTGTGGAACCGCTTCGCGGTTGGATTTATAGACGCAAAATGGGCGCACAATCTTGTAGATAATATGTAAGGTCCCCTCTTGTAGGATCGTGGATTTATCTGTAAAATGATTAGTGGTAAAAAAACCAAATACAGCATTACCGCATACAAGAAGGAGACCTTACAATGAACAGTATACTCTATGTTGGCTTAGATGTCCATACCACAAATTACACAATTTGCACTTATGAGCCGGAAATTGACAGAATTTCCAGAGAAATACAGGTACCGCCGGATTACAGGAACATTCAGAAGTACATAAACAGACTTCTTAAAGACAAAGGAACGCACCGCAAAGTGATCTGCGGATATGAAGCCGGATGTCTGGGTTACACTCTGTACCGACAGCTTACCGCGGTGGGGATCGATTGTGTGATTCTGGC
>JAFVBH010000067.1 GCA_017480115.1 Clostridia bacterium | reverse complement strand
CCGCTATGCTCTTTGATTCAACACATTCAGGTCTGTTTGTTAAGTGTCTGTTAACTTTATGTTCAGCCCCTTGACTGGAGACCTTACATAACAGGGATGCCCATTGGGCATCCGTTGATTTTGCGCGTAACCTGACGGACTACAAGCGGATGTGCCCGTTTTTCGTCTATAAATCCAACCGCGAAGCGGTTCCACACTTTTTTCTTATTCCCTCTTTCCTTTTCCCTGTAAATTCTGATTTAACGCTTTGCCGATAAATCAGAATTTACAGAAAGGTGAATGCAAAATTTTGCATAAAAAAGACACAGGCAGCAAACCTGTGTCTTGCATGAAAAAATAGTTATCTGTCCTCATCGGGGGATACGTCCTCATTGCCGTTATCGTTGTTTTCCAGCTCGTTCTCGCCGGGCTCCTCGGGTTCGGTGACCTCTGTAGGTTCGTCGGTCGGCTCAGGATCGGTCGGTTCATCAGAGGGCTCCGGCTCTGTGGGCTCGTCAGTCGGCTCTACATAGGGCGGGTCTGTTTCGTAAGAAATCACGTTTCTGCGGGTCGTTGATGAGGTGCGGACGGAGGACGGCTCCGTGGTTGTTGTGGTGGCTGCGGCGGTGGTCGAGGCGGCATCCGTAGTGCTGGATTTTGCGATCGTGACCATGTTGGCAGCCGGTTCGGTCTGCGCTGTTGTGGAAACCTGCGGCTCGGTGGACTTGTTGAAGATATTGCTGATCAGATCGTACCGTTGATTTGCGAAGTACAGTCCTGCAATCAGCGCGACAAGGATCAACAGGAGAATCAGCACCACCAAAGGCGCTTTGCTGGGCTTGGTATAGTCCGGCTCGTCCTCCTCGGCGGGAACGTCCTGTGTGTCGGCTGCATCGTTCTGTGCGGGAACGGCGGCGCCCGAAGTTGGAACCTCCACCGGTACAAGATTTTCCAGCATGACGGTCATATTTTTTGTCGCGCCGTTTTCAGTCGCTTGATCGATCAGCTGCTGACACGCCTGTTTTACGGAAACCGCGCCGCGCAGGATCTCGAGTATCTGCTCGTAGGTGGTATACTCGTAAACTTCGTTACTGAAAACAAGGATCTGGGTATCGGGGGTCACGCCGCTGATCAGCTGATAGGCAAGATCGGGCAGATACGGATCCGCCTCTTCCTGACGGTCGGGGTTGCCGAACTCCACCGGCGTGAGATACATGCCGTCAAAGGTATAGACCGCGTTTTTCCCGCAGTTGGCAATATACACGCTGTCTCCGAAATTATACAGCAGGGTTGCCGAAAGGGTGGAGTATTCGCCCTCAAGGATCGACAACTCACGGTAAGCGTGGTTAAAGAAATTTTCCGCCTCGCTCCGGAACGAATCCCCGCTTGCCTTAATGGCGGGAATGTGTTTTGTCAAAATATGCATAGCGGTCTCGGCGACCTTTTTCTCCCGGTCGCCCTCGGCAACGCAGAGTACGACCTCTCCGCTGAGCCTGCCCGCGCCCTTGTAGCCCTTATCCATGACTTCGGCAAGAATGACTTTTCCGTTCATATTGACATCGGAACCGTTGATATTGGTATCCGCGTCCGGCTTCGAGATGACAACAGCCTCGGCTTTCATTCGTATCATTTATTCTTCACCTTCCGAAAATGTATATGAATACCTAATTTTAATTCAAAATATATCATATCATCTTTTTTCAGCCCCGTCAACCGTCTTTATCAAAATATTTCGCACATCGCCGGCAAGATACAGCGAACCGCAGACCACCAGCGCGTCAAAAGCATTGAGCATGCCGACGCATGTTTTAACGGCGTCCGACGGAGAGGATACCGCCGTGGCGGGAATATTTTTTTCTTGAATTTTTTCCGCCAACGCTGCCGCGCTGATCGCCCGTGGATTGGAGGGCGTTGTCGTTACGACATGGAAAAAGCAGGGCAGCAGATGCCCCAGCGCCTTGTCGATTTCTTTATCCGCCATCATTCCCAGCAGCGCGAGGATTTTTTTGCCCGCAAGATGCTTTTTTAACAAATCGGCAAGCGCCTTGGTGGACGCGTCGTTATGGGAGCCGTCCAGCAGGACAAGCGGCGAGCGGCTTAACAGCTCGCATCGCGCGGGATTCCTCGTGTTTTCGATGCCGCAGATAATATCCGCAGCCGATACGGTAAATCCGGCGGCAAGTCTTGTCGCGCTGACCGCCAAGGCGGCGTTTTCCGCCTGCACCGCGCCGGGCAGCGGGACGTGAAACGTCAGCCCGGCATAGGTTTCGGTAAAGCCGTCCAGACTGTCGTCACAGGTACGGATACTGCCCGTGTCGGCGACCGACAGGGGGGAATTTTTGTCCGCGCACGCGGCTTGTATCACGGTATATGCTTCGCCGGGGAGCGACGCGGGGATCAGCGCCTTGCAGCCCTGCTTGATAATGCCCGCCTTTTCATAGGCGATCTGCGCTACGGTATCGCCCAGTATCTGCGTATGATCCAGCGAGATCGACGTGATAACAGAGACAACAGGCGCAGAGATGATATTTGTCGCGTCGAATCTGCCCCCTAAACCGGTCTCCAAAATGACAATATCGCATGCCTTTTCCTGAAAGCAAAGGAACGCCGCCGCCGTGACGGCTTCAAATTCCGTGATAACATCGGGGAGCGCATCGATCGCCGCCTTGACCCTTTCGGTACAGCGGCAGAGGGTCTGCTCGTCGATCATGGCGTTGTCGATTTGGATGCGTTCCCGAAAATGCGTAATATACGGGGAGATAAACAGCCCCGTGCGATAGCCTGCCGCCCGGAAAATTTCCGAGAGCATGATCGCCGTGGAGCCCTTGCCGTTGGTGCCCGCAAGGTGAATGAATTTCAGCGTTTCCTGCGGATCGCCCAGCGTTTTCATCAGCGCGCGTATGCGCTCCAGACCCGGCTGTACGCCGAATTTTAAAAGTGAATGATAATATTGTATAGCTTCTTGTATTTTCATCAGTAATTCATAAAAGGAACGCGCCGCATTCCAAGTATCGCCGCCGAACCTCTCGGCGCCCGACGCTCGACATGCGGCGCTTTTCAGATATTATTTTAATTTTGCAAGTTCCGCTTTGATCATTTCGATCTTATCCGTAAACTTTGCCAGCTTTTCCCGTTCCGCGTCCACGACCGCCGCGGGCGCCTTTGCAACGAAGCCCGCGTTGTTCAGTTTGCCGCTGATACGCTTTAATTCGTTCTCAGCGTTTTGCAGTTCTTTCGTCAGCCGCGCTTTCTCTTTTTCAAAATCGATCAGCTCCGCGAGGGGGATATAGACCGTTGCGTCGGCGGTCACCACGCTGACGGTATCCGCAAGCTCGAACGCCGCGCCCACGGTCACGTCGGAGGCGGAGGCGAGCCGGGTAAAGAATACCGCGCCGGCGGTAAAGGTCGCGGCCGCGTTCGTCGCAATGTAAAGATGCGCTTTCTTTGCGGGGGGGACGTTCATTTCCGCGCGGCGGTTGCGTACCGCCTTGATCGCCTCCATGACCTTGGCAAACTCCGTCTGCTCCGCGCGGAAGCACAGCGCCTCGTCATATACGGGATAATCGGCGATCATGATGCTCTCGCCCGCGTGGGGCAGCGTCTGCCAGATTTCCTCGGTGATGAACGGCATGAATGGGTGCAGCAGCTTCAGCGTGTTGGACAGCACGTAAACCAGCACCGCCTTGGCGGTCTCCGCCTTCTCGCCGCCTGCCTGCAGGCGCACCTTGCAAAGCTCCACGTACCAGTCGCAGAATACGTCCCAAATAAAATCGTAGAGCTTCTGCACCGCAACGCCCAGCTCGTAGCTGTCAAGGGATTCCGTCACGCCTTTAACAAGGTCGTTGTATTCGGTCAGGATCCATTTATCCTCAAAATCCAATATCGCGGGCAGATGGGGAGCGGGTTCGTTTTCGCCGAGGTTCATAAGAACGAAACGGGACGCGTTCCAAATCTTATTGGCAAAATTACGGCTTGCCTCCACCTTTTGATCCGAAAAACGCATATCGTTGCCGGGGCTGTTGTTGGTCGCCAGCGTGAAGCGCAGCGCGTCCGCGCCGTATTTGTCGATGATCTCCAGCGGATCGATGCCGTTGCCCAGCGACTTGGACATCTTGCGCCCCTGCGCGTCGCGGACAAGCCCGTGGATCAGCACGGTGTCAAAGGGGACTTTGCCGGTATGCTCGATGCCTGAGAACATCATGCGCATGACCCAGAAGGGGATAATATCATAGCCCGTCACAAGGGTATTGGTGGGGTAGTAATGCTTGAAATCCGGGGTTTCGTCGGGCCAGCCGAGGGTCGAGAACGGCCACAACGCCGAGGAAAACCAGGTATCGAGGGTATCCTCGTCCTGATGCACATGCTCGCTGCCGCAGTGGGCGCATTTGCAAACGTCCTGCTTTGATACGGTGATCTCGCCGCAGTCGTCGCAATACCACGCGGGAATGCGGTGTCCCCACCAAAGCTGGCGGGAAATGCACCAATCCTTAATATTTTCCAGCCAGTGGAAATAGATTTTTTCAAAGCGCTGGGGGATAAATTTGGTCTCCTCGTTTTTGACCGCCTCGATGGCGGGCGTCGCAAGCGGCTGCATCTTCACGAACCACTGCTGGGAAATGCGCGGCTCCACGGTGGAATGGCAGCGCTGGCAGGTACCTACGTTGTGGGTGTAGTCCTCGGTCTTGATCAGCGCGCCCTCTGCTTCCAAATCTTTGACGATCGCCTTTCTCGCCTCGTAGCGGTCCATGCCCGCATATTGCGGGAAGTCCGCCACGATCTTCGCGTCATCGGTCATGACGTTGATGATCGGCAGGTCGTGCCGCTTGCCGACCTCGTAGTCGTTGGGGTCGTGGGCGGGGGTGATCTTCACGCAGCCGGTGCCGAAGTCCTTTTCCACATAGTCGTCCGCCACGACGGGGATTTCACGATGTACGATGGGCAGGATCAGCGTTTTGCCGACGACGTCCTTATAGCGCTCGTCCGCGGGATTGACTGCAACGGCGGTATCGCCCAGCAGGGTCTCGGGGCGGGTGGTCGCCAGCTCCAAATATCCGCTGCCGTCCTTGAACGGGTAACGCAGGTACCAAAAATGACCCGCCTGCTCCTCATATTCCACTTCAATATCGGAAATCGAGGTCTTGCAGTGGGGGCACCAGTTGATCATGCGCTCGCCGCGGTAGATCAAACCCTTGTCGTAGAGATTGACAAACACCTCTTTGACCGCCTTGCTGCAGCCCTCGTCCAGCGTGAAACGCTCTCTGTCCCAATCGCAGGAGGAACCCATTTTCTTTAATTGTTCAATGATTCTGCCGCCGTACTGCCGTTTCCATTCCCATGCGCGGTCAAGGAACCCCTCTCTGCCCAGATCATACTTGGAAACGCCTTCTTTTTTCAGCGCCTCCACGATCTTTGCCTCGGTGGCGATGGAGGCGTGGTCGGTACCCGGCACCCAAAGGGTGTCAAAGCCCTTCATGCGCTTGTAGCGGATCAGAATATCCTGCAGCGTATTGTCAAAGGCGTGCCCCATGTGCAGCTGCCCGGTAATGTTCGGGGGCGGGATCACGATGGTATAGGTGTCCTTGCCCGCCTGCCGCTTGGCATGGAAGTACTTATTGTCGAGCCACGTTTTGTAAATTCGATCCTCTACGGCCTTCGGATCATACTTTGTTGCCAGTTCCTTACTCATTTATCCTTTTCCTTTCGGTGCATAAAATGCTGTTTTTCTTCATTGTCCGTTTCCTCTGCGACCGGCAGAATCTCGATCTTGACCTTGTCGATCCTGCGCTCCTCCACGCTGAGGACGGTGAATTTCAGGTTTTTATATTCCACGGTGTCGTTATTGCCGTTCTGCGGGATATAGCCCAAACGGCTGATAATAAAGCCGCCCACGGTGTCGTAGTCCCCCTCGGGGAGATTTACGCCGATCAGCTCGTCAACCTCGTCAATATCCGTAATACCGTCCACAGTATAGACGTTGTCGTTGATCTTGGAAATCTCGTCGCCTTCCTCGTCGTATTCGTCTTCAATATCGCCGACAATGGCTTCGATAATATCCTCGATGGTGACGATGCCCGCCGTGCCGCCGTATTCGTCCACGACGACGCACATCTGCACGCGCTTTTCCGTCATCTCGGTGAACAGGTCGCCGCACTTTTTGGACTCGGGGACAAAATACGCGTCCCGCATGACCTTGCGGATCGAGGTGTTCTTGGGAATATCCTCGCCGATAAACTGTAAAAGATCCTTGACGTAAACGATTCCCACGATATTATCCGGGTCGTCGTCATAGACGGGAATGCGCGAGTAGCCGTCCTGTATGGCGGCGTCGATGACCGTGGTCACGGGTTCGTCCGCTTCTACGGCGGTCATGTCCACGCGGTGGGTCATAATATCCCCGGCGTTCATATCGTCAAACTCGAAAATGTTTTTAATCATCTCGCTTTGCGTGTCCTCCAGCACGCCCTTTTCTTCGCCCGCGTCCACCAGCATGAGGATTTCCTCCTCGGTGACCTGTTCCTCCTCGGCGTTGGGGTCGATCCCCAAAAGGCGCAGCACGCCGTTGGTCGAGGCGGAAAGCAGACGGACAAAGGGCCTTGCCACGGTGGAGACCGCTAACAGGATCGGCGCAAAGGCAAAGGAAATGCGCTCCGGCTTTGCCATGGCGATCTTTTTCGGAACCAACTCGCCGAATACCAGCGAAAGGTAGGACATCAGCAGCGTGATCACGATAGACGCGACTGTCTCGATCAGCCCTTGCTTCGACGCCAAATTTGCGTTGCCGCGCACGATGGCGCTCGCGATCAGCGGGGCGTAGGTCTGCGCCGCCGATGCGCTCATGAAGAAGCCCGCCAGCGTAACGCCGATCTGGATCGTGGAAAGAAAGCGGGATGAATTTTCCGTCAGCTTGCGTACCTTTTTCGCTTTTTTATTGCCCTGGTCGGCAAGCTTTTCTATTTTCTTATCATTGAGCGATATGACCGCGATCTCGCTGCAGGAGAAAAATCCGTTGACGAGGATCAGGAATATCATCAAAAGCGTTTTTAGTGTTACCGAGCTGGCGCTGACCTCCGTTGAGGCAGCGAGCAGAGTTATAAAACTCGCAGGGTCGGCATCTGTCATAAAAAATGAACTCCTTTTAAAAATAAATTTTCATATAATTATATAACAAACACTTTCCGTTGTCAATTTTATCTGCCTTTAAAATCAGGTAAAATTTTATGCTGGGAAAAATTATGGATTTTTAACAGGAAATTAAAGAAATATTCAATAAAAACTATTTGCATTTCACATCTTTTGTGGTATCCTATAAACAAGATAAGAAGCACAGCGGCAGGGCGGACGGGAAAAGTTCAGCCTTGCCTTGTTGTTTTTTATCCAACCAATCGTAAAGGGGGATGTTCTATGAACATCACTGTCATCGGACGCAAATGTACACCCAGAGACGCTTTCAAGGAGCGCGCGGAGCGGAAACTTTCTAAAATTGACCGCTTTTTCGACACCGAGGCGGACGCCAAGATTACCGTCACCATCGAGAAAACCATGGCGGCTGTCGAGGTTACGGTCAACAGCAACGGGCTGATCTTCCGTTCGCAGGAGCGGGCGGTGGATATGAACGACGCGCTGGACGCCTGCATTGATTCCATTATCCGCAAAATTCGCAAGAACAAAACGAAAGTGGAAAAGAAGCTTCGCGCCGGCGCGCTGGACAGCTACGCCTTCGGCGAGTACCTCGATGATGAGGAAGCGGAGTATGAGGTGGTCAGAACGAAAGAGGTACCCCTGAAACCGCAGTCTGTAGAAGAAGCGATCCTGCAAATGAATATGCTGGGGCATCAGTTCTATATGTTCCTTGACGACGCCTCCGGAGAGGTAAATGTAGTTTATCGCCGCGCGGACGGCGGCTACGGATTGCTGGTTCCCACACAGAATTAATATATTCGGGGGCTGCTTCGGCAGCCCTTTTTTTGATGAAAATCACGCGTTATAAAAACAAAAAGCCTGCCGAAGCAGACACTTGACAAACGGATAAAAATATGAAATAATGCAATCGAGGGGCAACCGGTCAAGGCGGCTGGTCACTCACATTGGCTCGATGACCGTCCTCGCGACCAAACAGGGGCGGTCATTTTTTATTGCCTTGATACCCCACAAAGAGCTGCAATAATATACTCTATAAGCAGGGAGCAATTTCAATGAAGCATACCCGCATTGCCGAAAATATAAAAAACGGTCAGACCTATTTGGGCATCGAGCTGGGCTCGACCCGCATCAAAGCGGTGCTGACGGGGACGGATAACGCGCCGATCGCCTCGGGCAGCTTTGACTGGGAAAACAGCCTGATCGACGGCGTCTGGACGTACGGGCTTGATGAAATTCACGCCGGCGTTCGCGCCTGCTATGCCGATCTTCGGGATACGGTGCAAAAGGAATACGGCGTGACGCTGACCGGGGTCGCCGCCATAGGCGTGTCCGCCATGATGCACGGCTATATGGCGTTTGATAAAAACGATACGCTGCTGACGCCGTTCCGTACCTGGCGCAACACCATGACCGGGGCAGCGGCGGCGGAGCTTTCCGCGTTGTTTCAATTCAATATCCCCGAACGCTGGAGCATCGCGCATCTGTATCACGCGGTTCTCGGCGGCGAAGCGCATGTGAAAGATCTTGCGTTTCTCACTACGCTTGCGGGGTATATTCATTACTTGCTCACAGGCGAAAAAGTCCTCGGCGTGGGCGACGCCGGCGGTATGTTCCCCATCGACAGCAAAACAGGGGATTACGACAGCGGCATGTTGGAGAAATTCAACAATATCCCGGCGGTAAAGGCGTATACATGGCGGCTGCGCGAGCTGCTGCCCAAGGTATTGACCGCCGGTGATAACGCGGGATACTTGACGGCGGCGGGCGCGGCGCTGTTGGACGAGACCGGCAGTTTGCAGGCGGGGATCCCGCTGTGTCCGCCGGAGGGCGACGCGGGGACGGGCATGACCGCCACCGACAGCGTTGCCGTGCATACGGGCAACGTCAGCGCAGGCACCAGCGTGTTTGCCATGGCGGTGCTGGAAAAAGAACTGCGCGGCTGGTACCCGGAGATCGATATGGTCACCACGCCCGACGGTCGCCCCGTCGCCATGGTACACTGCAATAACTGTTCCGGCGATATTGACGGTTGGATCAAACTGTTCGGCGAGACGGTCGCGCTGTTCGGCGTTGATGTGAAAAAATCAGAGCTTTATGATACGCTGCTGCGCGCCGCCTTTACCGGCGACGACGATTGCGGCGGTCTGATGAACTTCAATTATCTCTCCGGCGAGGGGATTACGAAGCTGCCCGCCGGAAAGCCCATGTTTATCCGCACCCAGAACAGCGAATTTTCCATCGGTAACTTTATGAAAACCCAGTTGATGTCCGCGCTGGCGACCCTGCGCATCGGCATGGATATTCTTTATCGCGAGGGCGTCACGCTGGACTGCATTGCCGGACACGGCGGTTATTTCAAAACGAAAGAAACCGGTACGCGCTATATGGCGGCGGCGCTGAAGATTCCCGTCAAGGTTATGTCCACGGCGGGGGAGGGCGGCCCCTGGGGCATGGCGGTGCTGGCAGGATATTCGGTGGCAAAGCAGGCGGGAGAGAGCTTGGCTGCTTATCTTGAAAAGAACGTGTTTGCATCGGCGCAGACCGAGACCGTACTGCCCGCGGAAAACGACGTGGCTTGCTTCGAGCGTTTCCTGTCGCGCTACAAAGCGTACCTGCCCGCAGAGGCGGCGGCAGCGTCTATATGATATTGTCCGTTGCGCGGCTTTGCTTGCAAGCATATGCGTATTTATAATTTTAACAATCTGACGCGAATAAAACCCCGCTTACGATACCTGTCTTATCGTATCATAGGAGGGGTTTTATGTATATTTTTCTGTTTAAACGCTTTTACGCGAAGCTTAAACGCTGAACAGCAGCTCTGCGTAGTTGGGGAACGGCCAGTACGCTTTTGCGGTGACGGTTTCCGCTTCGTCTACAACGGCGCGCAGCTCCTGCATGCAGCTGAATATCGTGTCTTTGCAGAAGAACGCCTGTGCCTGCAGATCGCCGCAGTCTTTTACGGTAATCAAGCTTCTTTCCAGCGCCTCGGTCTTCTCAAAGATTTCAGCTGCAAGGCAGGAAAGCTTGCGCAGGGTCTTTTCCTCATAGCCGCACGCAAGATCGGGCAGTACCGCTTTCTTCTCGGCGATGGTATCCGCCAATGTCTTGGAATATGCGGTAAGAGCCGGAAGAATGTCTTTCTTGGTCATATCGATCATTGTCAACGCTTCGATATTGATAACTTTGCAGTAATTATCAAGCATAATGTCGTAACGGGACAGAATCTCCGGCTTGGTGAGAACTTTCTGCGCCGTGAACAGCTTGATATTCTCCTCTGATACAAAATAGGGGAGGCAGTCGGGCGTGGAGACAAGGTTCAGCAGCCCGCGTTTCTCAGTGGCTTCTTTGATCCATTCGTCATCGTAGCCGTTACCGTTGAAGATAATGTTTTGATGTGCGATCAGGTTCTCCTTGATCAAATCGTGCAGCGCGGTGTTGAATTCCTCTGCGGGGACCTGCTCCAACGTGTCGGCAAACTGCTCCAGCGTTTCCGCTACAATGGTGTTCAGTATGATGTTCGGCGATGCCACGGAGGCGGAGGAGCCGAGCATGCGGAATTCAAACTTATTGCCGGTGAACGCAAACGGCGAGGTGCGGTTTCTGTCCGTATTGTCTTTGGGGAAGCGGGGCAGGATATGTACACCGATCTTCATCGGCACACGCTCTGCCTGGTCGTATGCGGTATCGTGCATGATCGAATCAATAATACCGGTCAGCTCGTCGCCCAGGAACATGGAAACCACCGCAGGCGGCGCTTCGTTGGCGCCCAGCCGATGATCATTTCCGGCGGAGGCGACGGAGATCCGCATAAGATCCTGATGCTCATGCACCGCCTTGATGACTGCGGTCAAAAACAGCAGGAATTGCGCGTTTTCATGGGGCGTCTCGCCCGGCTCCAGCAGGTTGACGCCTTCATCGGTGCTCAGCGACCAGTTGTTGTGCTTGCCGCTGCCGTTCACACCGGCAAAGGGTTTTTCATGCAGCAGGCAGACGAGTCCGTGACGTGCGGCGACCTTTTTCATGATCTCCATGGTCAGCTGGTTGTGATCGACGGCGATATTGGTCGTTGTGAAAATGGGCGCAAGCTCATGCTGCGCGGGCGCGACTTCATTGTGTTTGGTCTTGGACAGTACGCCCAGCTTCCACAGCTCGTTGTCAAGGTCCGCCATATACGCGGCGACGCGGGGCTTGATGGAGCCGAAGTAATGATCCTCCAACTCCTGTCCCTTGGGGGGCTTTGCGCCGAACAGCGTTCTGCCGGTGAAAATCAGATCGCGTCTCTTGTTGTAAAGTTCTCGGTCGACGAGGAAATATTCCTGCTCGGGACCGACGGTGGTTTTCACCGTTTTGATGCTGTCGTTTCCGAAAAGCTTCAGAATGCGCTTCGCCTGCCGGTTGATGGCTTCCATGGAGCGCAGCAGGGGCGTTTTCTTATCCAGCGCTTCGCCGCCGTAGGAGCAGAACGCGGTGGGAATGCAGAGCGTACCGTCCTTGATGAACGCGTAGGATGAGGGGTCCCATGCGGTATAGCCGCGGGCTTCAAAGGTCGCGCGCAGACCGCCGGAGGGGAAGCTGGATGCGTCCGGCTCGCCCTGTACCAGCTCTTTGCCGGAGAACGACATGATCACGGTGCCGTCGTCGCGGGGAGTGATGAAACTGTCGTGCTTTTCGGCGGTGATTCCGGTCAGCGGCTGGAACCAGTGGGTAAAATGGGTGGCGCCGTTCTCAATCGCCCATTCCTTCATGGCGTGCGCCACTTCGTTTGCAATGGAAAGGTCTAGATGCTTGCCCTCCTCAATGGTCTTTTTCAGTTTTTTGTAGGTGTCCTTCGGCAGCTTGGTGCGCATGGTCACATCGTTGAACACGAGCGAACCGAAAAACTCGGGGACTGTTGCCATCGTATATCACTCCTTCAATGTTTTGCAAAAATAAAGAAAAGACGTCACAAAAAGATGTGACGCCTTTGTCATTTGCTACATTATATGACGCTTTTAGCAATTTGTCAATACGTTTTTTAAATTAAATGATATAATTATCCGCGCCGCCGTGCCCGTTATCGATCAGTTCCTGTAGCGTGATCCCGTCGAGATAGGTCGTAATGTTGTCATACAGCCCCTTCCACACGGGCAGGGTGGGGCAGAACGCGCTGCGGTCACACTGCGCCGGGTCATGTTCCAGACACGCCACGGGGGCAAGGCTGCCCTCGGTCAGGCGCAGCACCTCGCCGACGGTGATGTCCTCGGGCGCCTTCGCCAAACGGTAGCCGCCTTTAAAGCCGCGGCTCGTCAGTAAAATGTCCGAATTGTTGAAAATGGGCACGATCTGCTCCAGATATTTTTTTGAAATCTCCTGCCGCTCGGAGATGTCCCGCAGGGATACATACCCGTCCCGCTGGTTTCCCGCAAGATCAATCAGCATGCGCAGGGCATATCTGCCTTTTGTTGAAATTTTCACATAAATCACCCTATCTATATCCCTATAATACCATGGATTCTGTAGGTTTTCAAGATTTTTTTCTGTAACATTTTTCGACTTGACACAATTTGACGAATGGTGCATAATGAAAACAAGCGAAGTTGAGGAGATTTTTGCGATGAAAAAAATAATTACCGCGCTATTGGCGGTCATTTTGGTGGTCGGCATTGCCGTTACGGCGGTGGCGCTGGTCTATAAGAACGCAGAGGAGACTGCCGGCAGTACGGCGTCGGCGGTGGTTGACCGCGTCAATTTTACCTTTGCGCCCACGCAGCAGCGCTTTACCCTTGGTGAAAGTGAGAACGGTTATGTCGCCGAGGTGTTGTTTACTGCCGAAAAGACCGAGCCGGATTTTTACGCTGTGCTGCACGGGCTGACGGTCAGCGGGATTAACAGCGTCCGCACCGAGATCGCCCCCGCAGCGGATTCCCCGTTGAACGTCCCGCTTGCAGAGGCGATATTACCCGTGGTTGACGGGAAGCCTGCGGCGCTGCAATGGAAAATCTTGATTTATTTTACCGCAGGCGGCAGCGGAACGTTTTCCCCCGAGATCACGGTGGATTTTACGTCCGGCGTAAAAAAAGAAGCGGCGGACAGGCATTTGTATACCGTCCCGCTGACGTTTATCGTATCGGAGCCTGACAATGCGGAATAAGCAATTGCGGTTGTACTATTGCGTTGCCGCCGTTCTCCTGCTGGGGATTGAGGTCTGCATCGCGCTGTTTGTACATGACGCGTTTGTGCGCCCCTACGTCGGCGACGCGCTGGTCGTTATCGTGATCTACTGCTTAATCCGGATTGTTTTTCCGCGCAACCCGAAGCTGCTGCCGTTGTATGTGTTTCTTTTTTCTGCGGGCGTGGAATTTCTCCAATATTTCGATTTTGTGAACTTGCTCGGGCTGGGGCATATCCGTTTTTTTCGCGTGTTGATCGGCGCGACGTTTGACGGTATGGATATTCTGTGTTATGCCGTCGGATGTTTGTTCTTGGGTATTTATGAAATTATAATATATAATAAGAGAAAAAAGCTCGGCTGAAAGTCGGGCTTTTCTGCTGAAACCGGCGGGATTCTCGTTTTGCGAGAGAGATTTTCGCTTTGCGGGGTGGCATTCTTTTCCTCTTCGCGGTAGAATTAAGGCGCAAACTGAAAGGAGATGCCATGTATGGAAAGGACAACCATGGGCGCGTTCATTGCGGCGTTAAGGAAATCCAAGGGGTATACCCAACGCGAGCTTGCCGAAATGTTAAATGTATCAGATAAGGCGGTCAGCCGCTGGGAGCGGGACGAGAGCTATCCCGATCTGTTGCTGATTCCCGTGATTGCGGATATTTTCGGCGTCACGAGCGATGAACTGCTGCGCGGGGAGCGACACAAGCCGGAAACGCCGCAAGCCGTGTCCGGTTCCGTGGGCGCGGAGAAACGGCGGCGCGTCATCGCTAAACGCGTGCTGTCTAAATTTAAAATGCGATCCTTTATATCTGTCGGCTTGGGACTTGCGGGATTGCTTGCGGCGGCAATTTGCAATCTTGTGTTTTTGCGGGGACTGTTGGGATTTTGGCTGCTGTGCGCGTTTGTACTGGCAGGGAGCGTCTGCCAATGCGTATTTACCGCGTCAGCGTGGAATGCTGCGGACAGCGATGAAACCGACGCCGACACGGTGCAGATGTTTAAGAAGGCGCTGTATAACAGATCATTTGCCGTCTTTGCCGGACTGCTTGTGTGTCTGTGTTTCGGCGCACCGCTTTTGCAGCTTTGGAATGAACCGTATTATGGGCTGGAAGCCGGTGAGACCCTGCGCGGCGCACTGATCGCGTCGGTTGTATTGGTCGTTTGCTTTCTTGCGCGCAATATCATCGCCGTGACCTCGAAAACGCTTGCTGTTACACCTGCGGAGCGGTATAACAGCGGGTTAAAACTCAAACTGACCGCGGGGCTGATCGCCGCCGTTCTGCTAACTACGGGTGTGCTGCGATTTATTGATACGAACAGTACCGCATGGTTTAACCGCGGAACAACCTTTGAAACGGCGGAGGAATTTATTGTTTTTGCCGGAACGGAAAAAAGTTATACCCCCGCCGAGCCGCCCACCGCTCATCCGACGGACGTAGAACAGGGCGAGCCGCCGACGACAAGCCCTGCGGATGCGGCGGCGTTTGACGAGGCAGACGCGTCAACGTCCCGGCGGGAGAGCATGGACGATGAGGACGGCAACGAACTGTTCTCATGGACATGGAACAACGACGAAATCAGCCTGATCGTTTGGGGCGACGCCGATAACGGGTATATGCCCGCGACGGTCTATACGACTGTGGACGTGCAGCATGCGATTGCGGTCATGCATATAGTATATGTTGCGTTCGGTTGCCTTTACGCCGCCGAGCTGGCATTTGCTTTCGTCCTATATTTTAAAAAGAGGAAGAAATGATTCTGTAAAAGATTTTTTTTTCAGTAATCAGTGCCTGCAGTAAAACAGAGATCCGGCGCAGTGTCGGATCCCTGTTCGTTTTATTTCATAGGAAACTTTCATGGTAATAGAAAACTGCTCGCGTTGTGAGCAATTTTTCTTATTCCTCCGTTTGTTTCCCCAAAAAGCTTGCCGCCACCTGCGCCAGCTTGATTTCGGTCGCCGAAGGGTGGGGCTGGCTGTCCGAGCTTAACAGGATCACCGCGCCGGTCACATCGCCGCTTCCGACGATGGGGAATGCTACCGCGGCGCTGCGCTGTAAGCCCTCGATTGGGATCAGTTCCTCGCCTGAACCTTTGGCGATAAACTCCGCACGGTTTTCCATAATATCCTCCAACTCTTTGGAGATGCGTTTTTCATACGCCTCCCGTTTGGGCAACCCTACCACGGAGATTACATGGTCACGGTCTGTAATGAGCACCGGCATGTTGGTTGCCCGGTACAGTACCTCCGCATACTGTGATGTGAACTCGCTCATTTCCCCCATGGGCGAATATTTTTTGAAAATGACCTCGCCGTCCGCGTCTGTATAAATCTCCAGTGGGTCGCCTTCGCGGATACGCATGGTTCTTCTGATTTCTTTCGGAATCACGACCCGTCCGAGGTCGTCGATTCTTCTGACAATGCCTGTCGCTTTCATCTATCTTTCTCCTTTATTTTCAGACTTTGACACTATTGTCTGACATAAATGCAAAAATATACGCAAAAATAAAGAGAGAAAAGAGTTGCTCCGAAACTCTCGAAGCAACCCTTTGCAGAATATACATTTATCCGACTTTTTTGTAGATCATGACGCGATTGTCATCCGGATCGTTCAGATTTGTCAGCTACAATTTATTACCGGTAATGGAAATTTTATAAGAGATCTCTACCGTTGAAAACCATGATGAACTGTAAAGGGTCAAAACTCCGTTTTCAACGACATAAGCGCCGCTTGCGTCGCCGTTTTCCGTGCACTGTCCGTCTTTTCCAAAGGAAATGACCGGACCCGGGTAGGCAATGCCCAAACCATACGTATAAATAGAGTCCAATGTAGATTCAACGGAATTGTTTATCTGCTCCTGACTTTTCTCTGTCATCTGCCATGTGCCGACGATCTTTTTTTCGGGCTTCCCGCCGACTGTGGCAATCAAGATCACAAGTAACAGTACCGCAGTAATAGCGCCGACAATCGTGTATAGTCTTTTGTTTCCAGTCTTGTTCTCTGCGCTTTTGTCGGGTGCCTTGACGGCGATATCGTTCTGCACACCGCAGGTTATGCAGTATTTTTCATTTTCTCCGATTTTCGCGCCGCAATTTTTACAAACCATTAAAAACGCCTCCTAATATTTTATCGTATCGCGCCGACTGCCGGATTCATCGTTTTTTACAAAATCGATGAAATATCGAGTGCTACTACAAATGTATCCGGTGCGTCGTCTTTGCCGTAGCCGACATTATTGAAGTAAACAAAGCCGTTTTCAACTCCAATAATGTGTTTCAATCCAAACCCCACCAAGGATTCGGAACTGTTCGGGTCGCCGTAGGTGCAAGCCGTTGGCACATCCACCGTCTTGCCGTTCCTCCCTACAAGGCGGCACCCGCTGTTTGTTTTCTCTATCATAAGGCCGTATTTCGCACAAAACTCTCCCACCTTTATGCTGATATGAGTTTCATATGCCTGCTGAGCAAACGGACCAATCAGAAAGTTTCCGTCTCTGTCGGACAAAGCGACAAACTCACCGTTTTCATTCTCAATTTGCAGGACGGCATATCCGCTGAGATAATGTTGGTATGCGAGATCGGAATTAGACAGACCGTAGCACCCTGTGAAGGACCCATGAATATCTGCCGCCTCAATTTTTGCCTTGTGGCCTTCCCGTTCTTCAATCCGGGCGAAGGAAATATTCGCCTCGCCGGTCGCGATATCAAAATTATCGCCGCGATGCCAACGCTGCCAAAGCTGTGTGCCGCGCTCATCAAAGCATGTCACTATCGACGTAGTGCCGCCCGGATGGCTGTCTATGGCGTAAATTTTTTGATCATAGTAATAAAAATCCACGTACCATCTGTCCCAAGAACCAATGTTGACAATCAGCCCTGTTCTGTAGTTGATCAAATACGGTGCAGAATACAGATATCCTCCGCCAATATATCGCGTTTGAAATTTATCTGCGGAGCTCAACTCTCTATCCAGTATGATATCCGTAATTTTTTCGTCTGTCAGCATATCATAGACCGATAATGTGTATGTAGTTTCGCTGTAGGTGCTGTTATCGGTAATATCAAAATACTTTAACCCGTCATCGTCAAAGAAACTGACGCTGTGTCTGCCCAACTTGGTCTCGTAATAACAAGTTTTCGCATTTGGGTATGTACTCGTCAAATTGTTAAGCGCTGAGTCGAAAAGATAAACCTCTTTATTATCGTCCGCCAACACAAAATAGTTGTCTGATATCAGCGTAATGTCATCGCCTGCGGGATATGTAAAATATGACGTCAGCTCCATCTGTGAATTGAAACAGATCAAAATGCAGCTCCGCATCCCGACGGCGCTTGGATCCGTCCTGTATCCCCTGCCAATATAGTGTTCGCCTAAATGATAAAAGTTGGTGATATCCACCTCTTGCGGTGTAATCTCCGCACTTTCCGTCTTTGAAATCATGTTGTCAAGCACAACATCGAGTGAATCGTCGCTTCCGCCGGTTTGCTTATCACGCGTCTGTCCACAGGCTGCAAAGGCTGCCAACAGCGCTATCATTAAGACAATGCTTAGAATGCACTTGAACTTTTGCACTTGAGATACCTCCATTTACTTATAATACCGCTCCAGTCTGTCAAAAGCGTCCTTGTTCTTTTTGACATAATCCCGCACGCTCATATAGTTATAAACAGAGCCGATAATTCCGACGATGGAACCGAGGAAAACATTGAGCAGCAGGGTGATGATCCAACTGTTCAGAGAATCGAACGCGTTATAGATCCCCACCGGACGCTTTAAAATATCGTCCGCATATTTTTTGTTTTTGGACGCGGTAATAAAGTTGTAGGTACCCGCAATGATACCGACAAGACTGATGCACTGCAAAACGCCGATGATGACCCACAGCTTGCTTTCAAATTCGATCCTGCGGGAAAGCTCCTGCAAAACCGCAAGGTCCTGCTTTGAGGGCTGCGACTGCGCGCCCATAGGGTCAACGGCAGCGCCGCATTTCGTGCAGAAGCTCAAGCCGCTCTCAAGCGTCTCTCCGCAGTTGGGACAAACATAACTCATAATAAAAACCTCCTGTTTTCTGACATTTTCTTCGCCGAAAATATCGTATACCCGTATTATATAACAACCTTGAGTTGTTGTCAATAACAATCAAAAGGTTTTTTATAAAACTAACGATAGTTGTTATTATCTAATTGGAGGGTTGCTATATGGTGAAAAATTTAAAAATGTTGAGAGCAAGAAAGCGCATCAGCCAGCAACAGCTTGCCGATATGCTCGGCGTCAGCCAACAATCTGTAAATAAATATGAGAATCATGATGTAGAACCGGATATTGATACATTGATAAAAATGGCGGATTTTTTTAATACGTCTGTTGATTTTTTGATCGGACACACAGATATTGAGCATGTTTTTGAAACTGTAAATAAATATGATCTGAATGTGCATGAGGTTGCCCTGATAGAGAATTTTCGAGAGCTTGACGAGGCGGAAAAAAAGCTTTTATATGATATTGCCCGGACATTTTATTCATACAAACATTAAAAAATCAGCACAAACAGGGACCTTTTGTTGATGCTGTTTTTTTACATTGGATTATACAAATTTAAAATGGAAAAGAAAACGGTCACAAGCCGCAGTCCGTTACTGCGGTGATTTTCAAACCTCACACCATTCTGCTCCAGCAGATACCGCCACAGATTCATCTGCTGTTTCAATGTCTTTGCGGATAGCTGTTTCCCGCTGAACGTGTTATACCGTTCCGCAAATTCCGTGTTGCCGCCGGAGAAGAAACCGATTGATTTAACAAGGTCCACCAGCAGGATCATATCCTCCGGCAGACACTTCAACGGCTCGTCCAGTGAATCGGATATCAATTCCCATACGCAAGTTTGCTTATCAAGATTCAATTCCAGCTCCCGATACTCAATATCTCTGCCGGTGCAGATCAGCGTCGCGCCGGTGGCGTTGCGCTTACTCTGATCCAAAACGAAGATCGCGTCCACCGCGCCGCTGATTCCGGTCGTGCCGGAGAGCTTGTTCAGCGGGTCGCTGTCGCCCTGTTTGCGCAGATGATGCACCAGCAGAAGGGCGATGCCGAGCTCGTCCGCAAGCTGTTTTAGAATCCTGATTTCTTCATAGTCATTCGAGTACGTCATATCCGTACTGCTTTTACGAACGATCTGAAAGGTATCGATGGCGACAAATACAGTATCGGGATGCTCCGCGACAAAATTTTTGATCTGCTCGCAGAGACCGTCGGCCAGCGTTCCGGCTGCCGTTGCAAAGAAGGCATTGGGCGGCACATCATCGGTGATGCAGTTGAGACGCTCCTGCGTCCGTCGGAGCGGATCTTCGAGACAAAGATACAGCGTCGTGCCCTTGTGCGTCGGCAGACCCCACAGCGGTTCTCCTTTGGCGATACGGACACAGAGATCCAGCACCAGCCAGGACTTTCCGATCTTCGGTGCGCCGCCGAGGATGGATATGCCCTGCGGCAGAACCGTGTCCACACAAAACTTTGTCGGCGGAAGCCTCATGTCCATGAGTGTTTCGCCGTCGATCACGGCGAGCGTGTTTCTGTTTTCTGTTGTCATTTTCAAATTCCTTTCGTAGTTTTTATCTTGTTCATTCAGCATTGGCGCAATCATATAGCCACCGCCTCCTTTCTGCGGCTCCCTAGGGTGGGAGCCGGAATTCACGGCCTCCATCTATCTTTTGGGCGGTCCGCGTGCTATAATGGTAGCAACGAAAAACGAATCTTTACATGAAAAAGCGGTCTTCACCGTTTTGGGCAAAGATCGCTTTCATACAATGCGAGGAAGTATGGAAAAGATATTAGGATTATATGTGTCCGTCGCTGCCGACGGACGAATCAGATGGAACCTCACCACACGAAATGGTGAGGTCAAGCTAAAAGCGTCCACGGTCAACGCGGAGATCATAGAATTTTCAGAGCTGAACTTTAAGCCTTATGCTGCGGTCGTAGATCTGCTCTCGGAACGCGTTGAGGATATGTTTCTGGAAGCTGTTGACGAGGAACACGCAGGCGAGCCGTATGTTTCAGTAGACGCATTTCAGGGCGCCATGCAGATCGTATACGATTTGCTGGACGAGCTGGAGAAGGAAAACCCGCTCTACGGTACGCTGACGCGGCTTATGCTGGAGGACGCTGTTCCGCCGGACGACGGCTCCGCCTGGTGGATGATTCGGACAGCGCAAACGATTGTGGAGCGGCTCTCTTCCATCATGCAGCTACAGTTCCTTGTGAACGATGCCCTGTATGATATCCGAAACGGGACGTCGCCGGATCTACAATCCAAGCATGCATTCTTTGTCCAGGCAGAAGTGCCGCAAATACTTTCCCTGGGTAAGAAGCTGACGGCGCAGGTTCGGTTCCGCTCGCCGATTGAGTACTATCGCTTTTTGATGATGCGTTTTCTTGCCAATACGCCAAACGTGGCGCTGTGCGAGTGCTGCGGCCGATATTTTATCCCGAAGACGAGAAGAAGGACGCTGTACTGTGACCGCAAAATCCGAGGGAACAAGACATGCAAGGATCTTGCGCCTGCTCTGAAGCACCGCCGGGAAGCAGGGCGCAACGAGGTAATCCGCGCCTACGACCGGGCCAACCAGCGGATGTACAAGCGGTATGAGCGGGAGGCCGACGCCGACCACCATCTCCCCAAGGGAATCCACTACAGCGACTATTACGATTGGCGTGACAAGGCAGCCGCCGCGCGGGACGCATTTTTGAATGGTACGATCACGGCAGAGGAAGCGTTAAAGCTCATAGAGGCATGAAGGGAGGCAATGCTGCGGTAGATACCGCGGCGTTGCCTCTTTATAAATCTGTCGTATATTTTTCCATGCTCTCCATGACCTCCAGCATGATCTTTGCACCGAGGGAGAAGCCCTGCACGAAAACCTCACATTCATTGAGGTAGTTGAGCTCCGATTGACAGTCCCGCAACTTTTCGTAGACCTCTTTGGCCTTGTCCGAAAGCAGCGGCATGAGTTCTTCTTCGTTCCGCAGGATTAACGCGCCCAGCGTATGAAGCCGGCTTCTGCGAGGCGTATCCCGCTCGCCTGGCGTCACGTTGCCGTACCACAGTTCTTCTAATATCTTCATTTTATCGCCTGCCTTTCCAAGCACAAGACAATACCGCAGGTCGTTTCACAAGTCCATCGGAAACGGGAGAGTTTTTAGAAAGAGTTGGATGAATTTCGTCCGGATCGGTTGAATTTATAGGCGTTGTGTGGTATAATACATCATGTATTTTTGTAAGCACTTTCAGGGAGGTGCCCACATGGCTGTCAGTTATAAGAAGCTGTGGAAGCTGCTGATCGATAAGGATATGAAAAAAAGCGACCTGGAGCGTCAGTCTGGGATCACCCATTACGCATTGGGCCAGCTTACCCGCGGGAAGGATGTCTCCACCGATGTCTTGAGAAAAATCTGCGCGACGCTGGGCTGCACCATTGACGATATCATGGAGTTTACTCCGGATCAGGAGGAATTATCATAATCGACAGTGGTGAATGTTCTGGCGCAACATTCTGCGTTTTGCCGCCGACAGGTGATAGACAATTAGCGATAAGGCAGATGATTATGTATTATTTGTCTGATCATCTGACGGCGAAGTCCGCTGAAATCGTCGAAGACATTGTCATCGCCGAGGGTTGGAACATTAATCGGACGTATCGACTGAAGGCGTGAGTGCTATTTTTGTGTAGAAAACAATAGACCGTGCAAAAAGATAGGAGATAAAGAGGGCTATGGCTGTGAAGAAATCTGAACTATATTCTCTCCTTTGGGAGGCTTGCAATAAACTGAGAGGCGGCGTGGAACCGGCAAGGTATAAGGATTACGTGCTTGTCCTGTTGTTCTTCAAATATGTGTCTGACAGATACAAGGGTCAGCCGTTCGCTGAATTTACCATTAGCAAGGGTGCGTCCTTTGAGGATTTGATTGCGGCCAAGGGAAAGAGCGATGTCGGTGAGCGCGTGGATATAATTATCCAAAAGTTCTTGGAGGACAACAGACTCCAGGGATCCCTTCCTGATGTCAGCTTCAACAATCCCGATGAACTAGGCTCCGGCAAGGAACTTGTCGATAAGGTGTCCGGCTTGATTGGCGTATTCCAGAATCCGGCGATTGACTTCAAGAATAACCGTGCCAGCGGCGACGATATCATCGGCGATGCTTACGAGTATTTCATGATGAAGTTCGCGCAGGAGTCCGGCAAGAGCAAGGGACAGTTCTACACGCCAAGCGAGGTGTCCCGCATCATCGCACGGCTTATCGGCATTGGTAACATCCGACAGATGCCAACCAAGAAGTGGACTCTGTACGATCCGGCGGCAGGTAGCGGAAGCCTTCTCATCAGGGCGGCGGACGAAGCTCCTGTGGATGAGAACGGCGATTCCATCGTGACCATCTTCGGTCAGGAGAAGGACCATGCTACGGCGGGCTTGGCAAAGATGAACCTCATCCTCCATCAGAAAGGTACAGGCGAGATCAAGCGCGGAAACACGCTGGTCGATCCTGCTTTTACGGACGATTTCGGCGAACTGAAGAAGTTTGACTTCATCGTCATGAATCCGCCTTTCTCCGATAAATCTTGGAGTGATGGCATTAAGACATCCGAGGATAAATATAAGCGTTTTGACGGATACGGCATCCCTCCCGAAAAGAACGGAGACTATGCCTGGTTCCTCCATGTTCTGAAATCCCTGGACAGCAACGGTAAAGCAGGTATCATTATGCCGCACGGCGTATTGTTCAGAGGCAATGCGGAAGAAACCATCCGTATCGAGGTGCTGAAGAAAAGATACATCAAAGGCATCGTGAGCCTTCCCGCAAACCTGTTTTACGGAACGGGCATCCCGGCATGCATCGTCATCATTGACAAAGAGGGAGCGGAAACCAGGGAGGGCATCTTCCTGATTGACGCCAGCAGAGGATTCAAGAAGGACGGCAACAAGAACAGGCTCCGTGAGCAAGACATAGAGAAAATCGTACAGACCTTTATCAGCGGTGAAACCATCAAAGGATATTCCCGCTTTGTGAAGTACACGGATATCCTGGAGCAGAACGCGGGCAATATGAATGTGCCTCGTTACATACAGAAAACCGATGATACGTTGCCGCAGAATATTGCGGCGCATCTGAAGGGCGGCATTCCGGGAACGGACATCAAGTCGCTGAAAAGGCTGTGGGATATCTCCCCGGCTTTGAAGCAGGAAATCTTCACCTGCGTGGATGAGGCGCACGATGTATATAACCTCGCTCTCCCGTCCAGCCAGATCGAGGGTGTGATCGGACAGGACACCAATATCCTCGCCGAAAAGCAGAAAGAGACTGATGCAATATTCGCGCAGTGGCGTGATTCGGTAAAGGACATCCTGTTTGGTATTGAGTCCGAGACAAATCCCAAGGAACTGATCCGCGCGATTGCAGTCATGCTCCTCAAGGCGTATGAATCCGCACGGCTTCTTGACAACTATGATGTGTACGACTGCCTGCTGAATTACTGGAATGCAAAGCTGCAGGACGATGTTTACGCTATCAAAGCCAGCGGATATGAAGTCGGTCGGGAAATCGAATACGAGTATGCGCAGAAGAAAGCAAAGGACGAAAACGGAGAGACAATCTCCGTGGACGATACCTCCAAGGTAAAGTCCTTCGAGGGTGCGCTTATTCCGAGGGAAATTATCGAGGCGGTGTACTTCGCAGAGGAACTTGCCGCCATCAACGAACTGATGGAACAGTCAGCGGCTCTTGAGGCAGAGCTTGACGAAATGCGCGAGGAAGAATCCGGTGATGAGGGCTTGTTGAAGGATGTGCTGAATGATAAAGGTGACAGCATTCCGAAGGCAAATCTGAATAAACGGCTCAAAGAACTGGACGCTAAAAAAACATCTGCTGTCATGGATGCAATGACAAAACTTGTGGCATTCTTTGACGAGGGCAAAACCGATGAGATGGAGGCGCTTATCCGTGAAGTGCCGGAACTGGCCGGTTTTGATATCCGCAACAAGAACGGCACCTTCGGCAAAGCAAAGCTGAAAGCGGCACTCAAGGCGGCAGCCGATTCCGCAGTAGTGCCAGAGATATACAAGGATGAGTATGATGCTCTGACAGCATATGCGGCGAAATCCGCAGAAAAGGATGAAGCGGACAAGGCTTGGAAAGAAGCCCGCAAAGTCCTGGATGAAAAGGTCGAGGCAAAATACCGTCAAGGAAGACGGGCTGCACCTGACGGCAAAAGCAAAAAAGAACCTGGCACAGTGCGTTATCAATATCCATGAGCAGAAATATACTGCCTATCGCAATTTACAGAAGGATTACGCAGGTTTTTCTGTTCTCTATCGACTGGAGGAAATCGATCAGCGTATGCTGACATTCCATCCGAAGTACCAAGCAAATTTCAAGTACGAAGAGGATGATGTATATTCGGCGTTCCGCGATCACATTCTTACCTACGATGAAAATGAAGAAATCGAATTGATTAAGCGGCTGGGTGATCCGACTACCACACTTTGTCAATGCCTATGGTATTTGATGGAGAACAGAAAGTGGAACTACCCCGAAACCTTTAATGACCGAACTGGTCTGCATAAGAATTATCACGGAAAAATAAAAAATGACAAATACAACAATATGGGGACAGAGGTGTTGATGGCCATCTGTGTCGGCTTACGATTGAACCTCCGTATCGTTGAGAAAATATTCGATAAGTCCGGCAACAAGCTGAATTATTATCAGGACCCTGATAAAACTTATATCCGAATTCTTGAACATATGCCCGGACTTTCGCTGCAGGATTTCAACGGAATCTTAAGGCAGGCAGGAATTAAAGAGTTGGGTAGTACAATAAAAGATGATCCAGATTAAAAAACGATAACTCGCGAGTTGGCTTTGGACCCCGAAAGGGGTCCATTTTTTTGTTCTCCGTTTTCTCAAAGTACTGAAAATACAGCATTTTCAACCAACTCAGTGAGTTGCTCACAAAATCCAGAATTCACCGATAATGAAGCCAGCTTCAAAACAAGGAGGTGAGTCCAAATGACCAAGAACAAGAAGCAGACTTCCAAATCGGTTGCCAGCAAGGCTGGAAGAATTCTGAGGGACAGTCGCTACGGCAAGGATGTGAAAGCAGTAGCTGGGAGCGCGTTGGCACAGACTCGGCCGAACAAGAAATGATGGAAGAAGAGCCGCTAATACTCAAAAGCCCCGAGGCTTACCGACCATTTGATCGGTAAGCCTCGGGGCTTTATGGCGTATCATCATTGTGCTATAGCACTGTTTGCAATAGAAGTAAGTGCGGATTGCTGCAAAATTTTCTTTCACACCGACAGGATTTGCTTGATTTTTTCCTGCGGGTATGCTACACTTGACCCATAAGAAATTTTTGCGTATTGCTGCAAAGAAATCGCGAGGTGCAATAATGGTTATACAACGGGATCGTTATCTGCAAAAGCTGATTCACCGCAGGGAGAACGGCATGGTGAAGGTAATCACCGGTATCCGGCGCTGCGGAAAGTCCTATCTGCTCTTTGATCTGTATCATCAGTACCTAAACGCCGACGGCGTCACGGACGATCATATCATCGAGCTGGCGCTGGATGAGGACGAAAATGCCCGCTATCGGAACCCGGTGGAGCTGGGGCAGTATATCCGCAGCCTGCTGGTGGACAAGGATAAGATGTATTATGTCTTTCTGGATGAGATCCAGAAGGTAGTGGAAGTCCCCAATCCCTATCTGCCGGGAACGGAGGAGAAGATCGGCTTTGTGGATGTGCTGCTGGGGCTGATGAAGATCAAAAATGTGGATCTCTACGTCACCGGCAGCAACTCCAAAATGCTGTCCACGGATATTTTGACGGAATTTCGCGGGCGGGGTGACGAAATACGTGTGAATCCACTGAGTTATCGGGAGTTTTATGATGCTTACGGTGACGATAAGCGGAACGCGTGGCGGGATTATTTTACCTTTGGCGGTATGCCTTTGGTACTGGCGCAGAAGACGAGCGAGGACAAGAGCCGATACCTGCACACGCTGTTTGACAAAATCTATCTGGACGATATCATGTCCCGGCACAACATCGCCAACGAGAAGATCGTGCTGGATGATCTACTGGACATCGTGTCCTCCTCCGTGGGTTCGTTGACCAACCCATCCAAAATTCAGAAGACCTTTGCCTCCGTCAAAGGAACGGCCATCGCGGACGATACAATCAGTCGCTATTTGGACTATTTCATCGACGCCTTTTTGCTGTATCAGGCGAAACGGTATGACGTGAAGGGACGCAAATATATCGGCTCGCCGCTGAAATACTATTACTCTGATGTGGGACTGCGCAACGCCCGGCTCAATTTTCGGCAACAGGAGGAGAATCACATCATGGAGAATATCCTGTATAACGAACTGCGGAGCCGTGATTTTGACATAGATGTCGGTATTGTGACGCTCTATTCACACAATGAGGACGGCAAGAGCAAGCGAACGCAGCGTGAAGTGGATTTTATAGCGAACCGGGGCAGTCAGCGGTATTATATTCAATCCGCTTTTGCCATTCCGGATGAGCAGAAACGGGCGCAGGAGACGGCTTCGCTGACCGGCATCGGAGATTCGTTCAAGAAAATCGTTGTCACTCGGGAGAATATTGTTCCGTGGCATGATGAAAACGGAATCCTGTATCTCGGCGTCGAGGACTTTCTGCTGGATGAAAATGCGATGAATCTTTGACCGTAAATCACATGAAATCATGATGTAAAATGATTGACGCAGAAAAAGCGCCTCCATTCCTTTCCTCAAAGGTTGGAGACACTTTTTTGCTTTATTAAATTACAGGCGTTTGATGGTATCTATGTACTATTTCCACCCTTGCCGTTCGGCAAGTTTGAGCATTCCAAGGATAAAACGGTCTGTCGCTGTCAGTGTTATCTGTAACGGGTCGCCTTCGCGGATACGCATGGTTCTTCTGATTTCTTTCGGAATCACGACCCGTCCGAGGTCGTCGATTCTTCTGACAATGCCTGTCGCTTTCATCTATCTCTTCTCCTTTATATTCAGACTTTGCCTCTATTGTTTGTCAAAATCGGAAAAATATACGAAGAGCGACAGAAATTTATCCGTTTTTGACATCGAATATTCCCGATTGTTGTTGCGTTTGCTTTTTGATTATATTATAATCAAAAAATCAGAAGCAGCTTGCTTATATCGCAGGAGCGGTTATGATACAATATTGAAAAATCGGGATAAACTGCAAAACACTGCCTGCGACAATGAAAATATGAAAAATGCTGTGAAAATATCGTTTTTTGATACCGATTGTAAAAAAGATCATTCCGAGGGTGTAGACCACGCCGCCGGCGAGGAGCCATAAGAAAAACGCAGGACAAAACGCGGCGATCAGCGGCTTTACGGCAAAAATGATACACCAACCTACGGTGAAATAGCCGCCGTAAGCAAGCAGTCTGTACCGCTTAAAATCGACAGCGGTAAAGGTCACGCCCACCGCCGTGCCTGCGACGATTACTGCGGACAGAACAACGGTCAGGCGCGGGTTGTACGCGCGCAGGCCCGTTAAAAGGATCGGTGCGTAAGTGCCCAGAATCAGCGCGTAGATAGTGCAATGATCCAAAACCTGCATCACCTTTTTTGCCCGGTCGGGCTTGAGCCCGTGATAGACGCTGGATACCGTATACAGAAAAATCATCATAAGCCCGTAGATCGCGCCGCCTGCCAGTCCCCAGTAATTCTTGCCGATCAGCGAGAAGCTTATGCAAAGCGCAAGGACGACTATGCCGAAACTGCCGCCGACAATGTGCGTGACCATATTGAAAATCTCTTCACTACGGGTATAATTCGGCAGCTGCCGGTCATCGATTTTTGTTCTGTTCATGATGGACGCTCCTATGAATGTTCTGCGTTTATCGTAGCACATGGGCGGCGCTTTTGCACCCCACGGAAAGAAAAACCGGCTCTATTGTCGAAGCGGCACACTCTACCGGTGGTAGAAGGCGGATTCTACCTGCGATGGTGAGCTGTAAATTTTTTATTGGAATTTAAAAATATGAAGAATCAGGTGGCATATATGAACGAAGATAGTATCCGCACCGCGTTTGCATCGAATCTGGCTGAGTGCCGCAAGGCGGCGGGATTGACGCAGACAGCGCTGGCGGAGCAGTTGAACTATTCAGACAAATCTGTCTCGAAATGGGAACGCGGTGAGGGGATTCCCGATATATTCGTGCTGGCACAGTTGACCGAGATCTTTGGCTGTACGGCGGATGCGCTGCTCGGGCTGGAGACGAAAACCATGCCTGTATTTGATCGGCAGCGGGCGTCTGCCGTCAAGCGCCGGATCATTCCCGTGTTGTCCGTACTGCTGGCATGGCTGACGGCGGCGGTGGCGTATTTTGTTTTTGCAATCTTGCCGTTTTCAATCCCGCACACATGGCTTGCTTTTATCTATGCGATCCCTGCGTCCTTTATCGTTCTGACCGTGTTTTTCCGTCTCTGGTATGGGATCCTTCCTCAAGCGATCGCGGTCAGCGGTATCATATGGGGCGTTGCATTGAGTCTGCGTCTGACATTTTCCATGCCGGCGTTTGATCTGCTTTTTATCATCGCGTCGATATTACAGGTATTGACGGTTCTGTGGTTTGTTATGCGCAGCCGCATCAAAAGCGGCATGTAATATGATCTTGGAGGTGTGCTTGTGAAGCAGCAGGAAATATCCTATAATACCAAGGCGGCGCTTGCCGCGGCGCTGAAAGCGCGGCTGAAAAAACAGCCCTTGAATAAGATTTCTATCCGGGAATTGTCCGAGGACTGCGATATAAACCGGCAGACCTTCTACTATCATTTTTCCGATATTTACGCGCTGATGTATTGGGCGTTCAGCGAGGATATGAAAGAGGTTGCCGAGCAGCAACACCGGGCGCTGACATGGCAGGAGGGCTTCGCGTTGATGTTTGCCTACTTGCAGAAGAACCGCGACAGCGCCCTTAACGCCTACCGTGCGCTGGGACATGAACATTTTCGGAATTTGATTTATGATAACGTATACGCGTTTCTGTATCAGACTGTGCAGGACAGCTTTCGGGATATTGACCTGCCGGAGGGCTCCGTGGATTTTTATACCGCATACTGCATTATTGCGTTGGTCGGCGTGGTGGAAAGCTGGCTGACCGGACAGCTTGACCATCGCCCGGATACGATCATCGCCATGACGGCAAATATTATAGCCGCACAGATTGAAGGGACAAAACAGATTTACGGGATAAAACAGACAGATGCGGAAAGTTCTGATAAATTTTAATAAATTTTGTAAAAACACTTGCAAAATGTAAAAAGGTATGGTATATTATATGTCGTTCCGAATCCGGGTGTGGCGCAGTTGGTAGCGCGCTTGACTGGGGGTCAAGAGGCCGTGAGTTCAAGTCTCGCCACTCGGACCAAAAAAGAAAAAAGTCCTTTATCCGTTGTGGGTAAAGGCTTTTTTCTATCCTACTTCAAATTGTCCAAAGGGCTGTAATTTTTGAAGTTGACCACCGTTTTTGCCTGAGTAATGTGAACATACTTTTTCACCATTTCAAGCGTGGTATGCCCTAAAATCTGTTGCAAAGTGTAGATATTACCGCCGTTTTCAAGAAAAGTCGTTGCAAACGTGTGCCGCAATAAATGCGGATGAATACGCCGAAACAAGTGAACATCACCGACTTTTGTGACCTGTAAAGACTTAAATAACCGTGATATAGTGGCGTCTGTAATCGGCGTATTGTTCTTTGTTAAAAACAAGCTATCAAAGCCCACATCAGACGGACGGATACTTGTATACTTAATCAGATATTTCTTTGATGTATTGCCGAGCGGAACAAGCCTTTGCTTGTTTCCTTTTCCGTTAATAACGGCGTACCCCTCGAATATATGCAAATCGGACAACTTCAAACGGACGATTTCACTTTTACGCAAACCGCTATCGAGCATTAAAGCGCATATACAATAATTCCGCAAGCCTTGAATGTTTCTTGTATCAAACGAATGAAACAGGGCTTTGACCTCGGCAGGCGTTAAAACATCTATTGTTTTTCGCTGTGCTTTTGGCAACTGCAATTTATCACTCAAATTGATTTCGGTATAATCTTCTGTAAAAAGCCAATGTAAAAAGGCTTTAATTCCTTTTATGTAGGTTTTGAAACTGTTATCAGTAATATCACGTTTTCGCAAATACAAAGCATATTTCCGCAATTCTGCGGCACTTAAAGCCGATACATCAAACTTTTCACCGAAATATTTAACCATAGGCATTATGCAATTTTTGTAATAATCAACCGTCTTTTCTGAATTGCCTTTTAATTGTTGTGTGATAATAAATTCTTGAAACGCATTGAACAAAGTCATTTTGTAAAAACCTCTTTTATCCGAAAGGCAAATAATCAAATTTTAGTTGTTCATTGTGGTGTATTTCTGCTTCTTTCTGTAAATCTGAATATGAATGATAATCTTTCATCGGCATTGAATAACTAAAAAATTGCCCTGTTTCGTCTTTGTAATGATAGACAATCGTATCAATTCTTCTTGTCAACTGTTCATAGCTATCATAACAGCGATTTTCTTGCACCATACTTTCATATATCTTTTCAGGCGGCATAACCGTAAATATATGTACTTCATCCCATAAGGCATAGCCGTTAGAGTATCTGCAAGGAATTTGAACACGGTATCCGTCAAGATAGTTCATCAACAAAGAAAAACGAATATATCCGCGAAATTCGTCCATACAAAGCACTTTTTGACCGATATAATCATCAAAACCGCCTTTTCCGTAGTCATTCAGCATATACACATTATCATCACCATACTTTTCACAAAGTTTGGTATATTCATATGTTTTACCCGTTCCGGGCGCTCCGACGTGCCAAGAAACAGCAACGTCACGAATACGGGGGACTGATTTCATACGCCTATCAAAATATGCCTGTTTAATCATTTTATCATATCTGCGAAAAGAGAAATTTTCTTCAAAAATTTGTTGTGGCGTTAATCCCTGTTCAATTAGCTCGGAGATAACTTCAAAATCGCGCCGTTGACCCTGTGCGGCTTTTATCTCACCATAACGAGCAGAAGCCAATACCTGCTCGCCTTTTTCCTCAAATTTACCACGTTTGTTAATGTAATCTTCCGCTTGTTCCTTGTTTCCTTTTGTCGGCTCAATATGCATACTCGGAAACGCTTTTTTTACAGAAGAAAAACGCATAGCTTTTGTATCTTCAAGAACAACATGACAATGTTTCAAACCGTCTGCGGATACACAATAGGTAACGGCACAAGATCGAGTAGGGTTGTTATCAACCCAAGCGGCTACAATATTATCACAAATTTCCTGCGGCTCACCATCAAAACCATGTTCTTCTGGATTGTTAAATACACAAAACCAAGATTTACTTACAACATCTTTTGACTCATTATCGGGCATTAAATCACCAACTTTCATTTTTTTGTAACGAAGTTAAACTAATTTGTAACGAAGTTAAATCCTTTTGTAACAGAGGTTAATTACAAATGTAACGAAGTAAAATTTAAATGTAACAAAGTTAAATCAATTTGTAACGGGAAAACTAAATTTGTAACGAAGTGTCGTTACAAAAAAAACCGTTGCTACATAAGGGATTAAAGGCATTTTGTAACGTGTAACGAAGTTGGGGGTAATACTAACCCCAACTTCTTCCCCTGTTGGAGTGGGGCGCGCGGGAAATCCGCGCGCGCACCCACACCAACTTTTTCACAACTCAATGACCAACCTTTTCAATATCATCAGCAAACGAATGAACTAAATACTTTAATTGATCGGAAACAAGACAACGCAATTCGCATTGTAAAGTATCTCGATCAGAGAAGAACGGAGTAACATACTCTAAATATTCATCTAACATCAAACTTAAAAGTTCTAAACGAGTAGCATATAATGACATTTTGTTTACTAAAAATAAATCTTTTTTCATAACAAAAACTTCCTTTCAAATTTAATCTTGAAAGAATAGCCTAAATATGATAAACTAAATTACAAACAAAGGCTATTCTTTGTGGTGAAAGTAACGGTAAAGGCTTGCAGGCGAAACCGTTACTTTTTTTCATTTGTACAAGAATTTTCACGCAACCACAATAGAACTTCCGAAAGATCATAACGAACAAGTTTAGTACCCAAACGAATGAAAGGCATACCATTTTTACGGCACTTCCAAAGAAAAACCTTATCAACCTTTAAGACCTCGCACAATTCTTTTTCAGTTAAAAAAGACATCTTTTTATCCCCTTTCAGTAGAATTTTGCTATTTATCATAGCATAATTCAATATACCACCATTGCGCACGATTGTCAAGCATTTTTCTTGATTTTGTAACATAATTCTACTAAAAGAGTTGAAACATAGGCTAAATAATCTTAAAATGATATAATAAAAGGCGGTGAATAAAAATGTATTACAGCGTAACAATTAAATACGAAGATAAATCCGTCACAGTTAAGATACCAATTAAATCATTAGAAGGAACACACAATCTACCCGACTTCATTAGAAAAGTGCGTGAGTATAGAGGGCATAGCATAGAGCAAATGCACCTTTTAACAGATTTTCACACAGAAGATATACAAGCATTTGAAAATGGAGAAAAACAAATAACAAAGGCTTTTTTAACCGCCTTTGTGCTTCCATATAAACTACCAAAAAAAATTGTTTCTTTAGGGCATACGCCAAAACAAGACATAGCAAATGCACTTGCGCACAGGCTAATTGAATTACGAACAAAAGAAGATTTTACGCAAGAAGTTTTTGCCGCTATGATAGGCGTAAGCCGTTCAACATACGCAGCTTATGAAAAAGGGCGTAATGAACCAGACATACACACTTTAATAAAAATTGCCGACATATACGGCGTTTCTTTAGATTATCTTGTAGGACGATATTAAAGAAACTGCACCACCAGCCGTTTATGCTTTTGTATTGTCAAGGCTCCGAAAAAAACTTTATGGTCATGATTTGTTTTTTTCTCGACCCCTGCGGGGCAACCTTTGACAATACAAATTTTTCGTGCTAAATACACGCCGTGCGTGGCTGGCTCCGAAGAGCATAAAGGAAATTAAAGACCAACACGCAACTTTCCAGTATAGCACGAAAAACCGCAGAAACTACAAACAGCAGATTTTTTACTTTAATTATGCGGGCTTCACCAAAGAGCATAAAGCAAAGCCCCGCACTGATCGGAGGGGATCAGTGCAGGGCTTTGACCTAAAAAGGGCTTTAGGGACTATCCCTAACAAGTTGCCGTTGTGTGTATACAAAGGCGATGCTTGCAAAGATAATACCGCAGACAACCTCACAGAATTTGATACAGCAAATTCAATGCTTGTTAGACCGATACCGCATATATTTTCTTCTCTTGAAATTGCTGGGGGTCAAGAGGCCGTGAGTTCAAGTCTCGCCACTCGGACCAAACAAAAAGAGGTACCGAACGGTGCCTCTTTTTGTTTTACATACAGAAACGCGAGACTAGGACAGGCGCGGTTCTGCATATAAAACGAGCGGACAACGAGAAATTGTCCGCTCAATTTTTTGCATATGTGCTTGTCAGAGTGTTTGCAGTCTTGCCGCGACGCGCAGAAGAATACGCGCGTCAACGGAATTGACCTTACCGTCATGATTGACGTCTGCGGCAAGTTTTTGCTGCTCGTTCAACTTCTCCAATCGCGCGGCCGCACGCAGCGCAAACCGAGCGTCAGAAGACGTTACCTTTCCGTCGCCATTTATATCGCCGGCTGTTACTGCGGGTTGTGCCGGTGTTGTGGGCGATGTCTTGGTGATTTCTAACGCGTCAGCTGTTGTTTGTGCAACCGTTGTAGGCGCCATGGTTGTAAATGCATCAGTGGACGAAGCTTCGGTCGATGTGAACACTTCAGTGGCTGTTGATTCTACGGTTGAGGCGGGCGTTTCGGTTATTGCCGTTGTTTCCGGTGTAGGTGTTACATTGTAATGAAATGTAGCATTCAGCAAACCATCATTCCCATGCGCTATTTCTATGGTGTTCCATTGAGCCTCCGTGCCAAAATAATAAACATCAGTCAGGCTGGTGCAATCCTCAAAAGCTTCAACATTGATATTTTTAATACTGCCGGGGATTGCAACGCTTTTTAAACTTTTACATTTATAAAATGTATGATCTGAAATTGTCGTAACGCCATCAGGGATCGTGATGCTTGTCAGGTTTTCGCATTTATAAAATGCAGATGTGAATATATTTATAATACTGTTCGAGAGTGTTATGCTTGTAAAGTTGCAGTTTGAGAAAGCAAAAGCGCCTATGTTCGTGACACTGTTTGGCATTGAAACGGAAACAAGGCCCAAGCAATCGGCAAATGCATAATGCCCAATATTTGTACAACCATCATGAATATCAACATTGGAAAAATAGACATAATGTTTGTCCTCAACGCCATTTTCAACGCGATTTTTCCAAAAACTGTAATCATTCATTGTTCCGTTACCGTTGATAATAAGCGTGCCGTTATTTTCCAAAGACCATGTGAGATTATCTCCGCAGACGCCGCTGTCAACGATATTCGATGCAGATGCCGCAACCAAAAAAATTCCGAGAATCATAATCACAGACAATAAAAAACATAATAATTTTCTCATACATTTAAAATCCTTTCGTGTTGTTCTGTTGAAAAAGTGAATCGACAAGCGGTATCACGTCTCCTCGCGCTATAAAAACAAAAAAATGCGTCCTCGCAAAAAACGAAGCCGCATAAAAAATGCTGTTCTCCGTTTTTTGTTGCTACGCAAAAATTTCATAATATTCTGAATTATTTCATTGTTCAGAGATACTGAAAAAGAGAAAGCACTTTTATCAAATTGCTTTCTGAACAATGAAAAAATAATTCCTTTGTCTTTTTTTGTCTGTTATCAACCTCATTATGAAATTTTTACGTAGCATAGTTAGCATACCACGAGCAATAAATTTTATCAAGCCCATTTTTGCAAATTTCTTCTCCGGAGAAAAGATTTTTTGTTGACTTTTGTAATATATCTGCTATAATCTAACTACTGATGCTTTTGCGATCAGCGGCAGTTCGGGACCATCCTGCCGCGCCGATACCGATAGGCGTTCGGGAAATCAAAACTAGGGAGTGAACAGCATTTTTATGCCCTTTGGTCTGACCGAAGGGCATTTTTTGCGCGAGAAAATGGAAAGATACAGTGTCATTCAGGAAAAAAATCCGCGGGAGATCGTGCTGCTGCGGGGCGGAGGGTGCGCCTACAAGGCGTGTACCTTTTGCGATTATTATGCGGACAGCGGCCCCGATGTTGCGGAGAATTATCGCATCAATCGCGACGCGCTTTCCCGGGTACGCGGTCTGTACGGCAAGCTGGAGGTCATCAACAGCGGCTCTGTGTTTGAGTTGGACAGCGGCACGCAGGCGTTGATCCTGCAGGTTTGCCGGGAAAAGAACATAAACATTATCCATTTTGAAAGCCATTATCTGTATCGCAAGCAAATTCCGGCGCTGCGGAAAGCGTTCGCCGACTTTGATCTGAAAATGAAACTGGGGCTTGAGACCTTCGATCATGCTTTCAGAGAACGCGTTTTGAAAAAGGGGATCCGGGAAACAGACCCCGCGGTCATCAGCCGGGATTTCGACGAGGCAAATTTTCTGTTCGGTATCCGCGGTCAGACGTTGGAATCCATGCAAAAGGATATTTCGCTGGGACTTCGGTATTTTGAGCGCATCTGTCTGAACGTCATGTGCGGGAACAGTACGGGCGTAAAGCCCGACAGGGAAGTCGTCGATGCTTTCGTTTCGCGCCTGTATCCGTTATACAAAGATAACGATCGGGTGGATATTTTATTGAACAATACGGATTTCGGAGTGGGTGACTGATATGTTAAACAGTTTATTATTGCTGACGTCTGTTTTTGTGATTTTCGGCGCGACGCTGCTTGCTTACCGGCTGTTCGGCAAGGCGGGATTGTATTGCGTGTCCGTCGCCGCGTCGATCCTGTCGAATATCGAGGTGCTGATTTTAATTAACGCGTTCGGCATGGAACAAACGCTGGGCAACGTGTTGTTTGCCGCGACCTTTTTGATCACGGATATTCTGTCTGAATGCGAGGGAAAAAAGGCGGCGAACAAAGCGGTATATTTGGGGATTTTTACTTCGATCTTCTTCCTGATCCTCTCGCAGAGCTGGCTTTTGTATCAGCCGGCAGCAGGGGATACGATGGCGGGGGCGATACGCGCCGTATTTTCGACCACGCCGCGTATGATTTTAGCCTCACTATCTGTATATGCCGTCAGTCAGCTGTTTGACGTTTGGCTGTACCACAAATGGTGGGCGTTTACCGAAAAGAGATTCGGCGATAAGCGTCGTTTCCTTTGGTTGCGCAATAACGGCTCCACACTGGTCAGTCAGATCATTAACACGCTTTTGTTTACGCTGCTCGCCTTTTGGGGCGTTTACGACTGGAAAACGCTGGGCTCCATTTTCCTGTCCAGCTATGTTATCTTTATCTTTACCAGTCTTTTGGATACGCCGTTTGTGTATCTCGCACGTAAAATTCATGAGCAGAAAAAGGCATAAATTACGGGGATGTTCTCGAAAAAGAACATCCCCAAATTTTTCAGCAAACGCTTACTTCATGCCGTTCTCGTAGGACTCGATCATTTTCTTGACCATCTGACCGCCGATAGAACCGGCCTGACGGGAAGTAAGATCACCGTTGTAGCCCTGCTTCAGATTTACGCCGACTTCGGAAGCTGCCTCCATCTTGAATCTGTTGAGAGCCTCACGCGCCTCGGGTACTGCTGCGGAATTACCTGACTTAGCCATTTTTTTCACTCCTTTTTTGTTTTCTCTGCATCTGCAAGGTTAGTATGATTCTGCGACGACGGAATATAACTGAAAAAATTTAACAGAGAAAAATGATCGGTGTGAGGCGCGCAGTCAGTTTTTTAATAAAGCGATTTTGCAAAAAAGGCACTTACCTGAAAGCGATGTCCCTTCTCCACACATCAACGTCCGCTCCGGTTTCGTTTTTTATCCCTATCCGGTTGCCGCATGTTTTGTTATCACTGATCATTCATCGAATCGTTTTTATCTTGCGTCATCTGCCCCTGCGCCCACCGGTAGACGGATTCCAGCGCGGGGATCAGAGATTTGCCGCGCGCAGTCAGTCGGTACTCGACTGTCGGTGGAATGGTGTTATACTGTGTCCGTGAAATCAGTCCGTCTGTTTCCAGTTCACGCAGACATTTTGTCAGCATCGTCGGGGTGATCCCGACGACTTTTCTTTGCAAGGCGTTGTAGCGCACCACTTCACCGTCCGCAATATACCATAAAATCGGCAATTTCCATTTCTGCCCAAACATCTCCATGGCGTAGAGGATCGGGCACTTCGTTTCATAAATATTTTCGTTCTTCGGCAGGTCCTTGATCTTCATATTCGTTCTATTACTCCATTACTATATTTTCTGTAGCGGCACAGAAAAATCTACATACTTGTTTTTTGATTGCGTATATTATACTATTTTTGGGGGGAGTTGTAAAGTATGCTGGGAAAAATCAAAAAAGCGACAATCAAGATGCGCAGCATCGTTGACGGTGTTTCAATGCAAAGCGTCTATCGTGGGGAATATGCGATGAATGGCGCGTCGCACAATATCGTCTATACGGATTATACGGGCAATACCGTAACCAAAAACGGAATCGAAGCGAATGCCGCAGCCATGCTGCTGCACCGCGCGGGAGGTTTTGAATACGATATGTATTTTGACCCGGGAAGCGACACTGTAACAAAATATGACGCGTTTGCGGTAAAGGGCGCGTTTATTTTGCATACGTACGAGTATCGCGTGAAGGATATGGAAAACGGTCTGCGTGTTTTTGTAAAATACGGCTTGAACGACGGCTCCGGGGAAGAGGAAATACGATGCGAACAAACCATTACGGTCATGTGGGAGGAAGCGGCATGAAAAAGCTGAATGTGCCCACGCAAAGAGGCACCGTGCTGAACGGTGTTCTGTTTGACGCGAAAAACGCCGATACCGTGGTAATCGCCATCACAGGTATCCACGGAAATTTCTATTCCAATCCGTTTTATTATAACTTTGGCGATACCCTGACCGCCGCCGGAATCGACTTCATTTACGCGCAGACCAACGATGCGTTCGGGCAGATTCCGACTGTGAACGTCAATACAGGCAAGCGGGAGACCATCGGATCATGGAACGAGCGGTTCTTGTATGCAGATGAGGACATCGCGGCGTATCTTATCTACTGTGAAAACGCGGGATACAAGCATATTTATCTTGCGGGACATTCTCTTGGCGCGAACAAGGTGATCTATTACCTCTCCCGGCATCACGACGCGAACGTGGAGCATTTTATCCTTTTAAGTCCCGCCAATCTCAGCCACATGATGAGCGGCGTAACGCAACGGGAAAAGGCGATTATTTTGCAAATGGTGAACAGCGGCAGAGGGAACGAAATGCTGCCGTTTCCCTTTATGGGCTGGGTGGAGTGCATCGCTTACACCGCCTACGACTGGCTGTTCTCAGGGTACCTTGATAACGTCCACACTGAACGTGACGCGGATTTCTCTGTGGTATCCGGGGTCACACACACCGGCGCGCTGTTGATCGGCACCTATGATAACTTCGCGGGCGGCGATCCCTTTGGGTTTTTGACGAACATTAACGACCATATGCCCACTGCGGGGCAGAACAAGCTGATCTTTATAGAAAAAACGGGGCATACCTATCAGCAAAAACATCAGGAGGCTGCGAGCGCACTCCTAGGGCTTGTACAAGAATGGAGGAAAACAGAATGCCGTTCGTAGTTTCAAGAGCCAGCGTTCCTGTCCGCCGGGAACAGGAAACGGCGTTGAGAGTAAGAATGGGGCAAGCGATCTCGCTGATCCCGCCTGAAAACGTATATATAAATTTGAACGACATCATAATCTGCGCTATGCCGCGTTTATCAGGAGGAACTAACAATGAAGACGATATTTGATAAATCCGCCCTCGGCAATTTGAACTTGAAAAATCGGTTGATCCGCTCTGCGACATGGGAAGCGCTTGCAGATCAAAACGGTAACATGCAAGATACATTATTTTCCACCTACGAGAAGCTTGCGAAAGGCGGCGTGGGCGCGATCATCAGCGGTTTTACTTCCGTAGCAGATAACGATCACTATTTCGGCGGTATGGCGCGGCTTGCCAACGACGCTCTGATCGAAGCGCACAAGCGCCTGACGGATAGCGTTCACAAGTACGCTTGTCCGATCATCGCGCAGCTCGCCTTGGGGGAATACAACGGCGCATATCGCAATATGGACGTGGACGATATGACAGCGGAGGATATCGATTCCGTCAAGAATGTATTTGTCGCCGCCGCCGATCGCGCTGTCATGGCAGGCTACGACGGCATACAGCTCCACGCTGCCCACGGCTTTTTCCTCAGCCGGTTTATCAGCCCCGCCTACAATCGCAGAACGGACGCTTACGGCGGCAGTCCCGCCAACAGGGCAACGCTCGTTCTTGAGAGCTTACGGGAGGTTAAGCGCCGGCACCCGGATCTGCATGTCTCCATGAAGATCAATTGTAATGATTTTATGAGCGGCGGGCTGACGGAGCAGGAGAGTTTGCGTATCTGTAAGCTTTGTGCCGGTAACGGCATGGATTCGATCGAAGTCAGCGGCAACGGTACGTCGGTGTCCGGGATCAGAGCAGGGAAGAACGAAGCCTATTTCCAAGATTTTGCCCTGCGGCTTGCTGCGGAGTTGTCAATCCCCGTCATTCTCGTCGGTGGGCACAGAAGCATAGAGAATATGAACCGGGTGCTGAATGCAGGCAATATTGAATTTCTCTCCCTGTCCCGCCCGCTGATTCGGGAACCCGATCTCCCGAATCGCTGGCAAAGCGGGGATACATCGCCCGCCACATGCGTATCTTGCAATATGTGCTATCGCACCCCGGGACATGCCTGTGTCTTTTGCGCGCAGAATCGGTAAAAAACAGCGGCAGAGTTTCATTTAAACGCTGCGCCGTATGATTATACTGATTTTTATCAGCTTTGCGCCTGCATTCCACGCTTTTGCAATCTTATCATCGGTGATACCGCCAACGATAATTCTCAGGGTTGGGCGCGGAGGGGGGGAAGATGATTGCACAGTGCAACGCATACATCGCATATGGCAGGATATGGCGGAGCTTCAGTATTGAAATGATGGTTTGAAATGAATATATGCGCGGTTGCAGACGTCGCTGCGGCGAAACGAAAAAATGGCATTGACAATTCCGAAAAAAAATGATACAATCAAATCGTCATTATAAGAAAAATATCAGCTGAACAGGCCGGCGCAGCGCGCGGAGCCGGGTTACACAGGTAACAGTGGAATATCCACGGGACAGTAATTGTATTTGCTGCTCCGTGTTTTTTATTATATAGGTAACTGCTCGCGTTGTGAGCAGTTTTGCTTATAACAAGAAGCGCCGAACCGACCGGTCGGGGAGACACGGGGGATTGATACTCCGTAGGCGTTCTTCTCATTTTTCGGGAAACAGCGTGGGCGCAGATGCATAGATATGATATAGAATACATGCGGAGGGGTCGATATGAATAAAGCGCGCGGAAATCCTGCGAAAACAACAATCCCGCAGGAAGCATATAAAAGAACCGCCGTCAAAGTTTCGGCGGTCAGTATTATCGGTAACACGCTCTTATTTTCGCTGAAACTGCTGGCGGGGCTGTTTGCACACTCCGGCGCAATGGTCAGTGACGCAGTCCATTCTGCGTCCGATGTGTTCAGCAGTATCATTGTGATTATCGGGGTAAAAATTTCTGCAAAAGCATCTGACCGGGAGCACCCTTACGGACATGAACGGTTTGAATCCGTCGCCGCTATCGTGTTGGCTGTTATTTTGCTGGTCAGCGGCTTGTTTATCGGTCAAGCCGCTATTGCAAAGCTCACCGGCACGGACAAACAGGCGATTGCCGCGCCCGGCATCTTGGCGCTGGCGGCGGCTGTCGTATCCATTGCCGTTAAGGAGGCGATGTACTGGTACGCCAGATCTTATGCAAAGCGGTTAAATTCCGGCGCGCTGATGGCGGACGCATGGCACCATCGCAGCGACGCATTGTCCTCTGTCGGCGCGTTGATCGGAATCGTAGGCGCAAGGTTGGGCGTTCCGGTGTTGGATGCTGTCGCAAGCCTTGTTATTTGCGTGTTCATTGTAAAGGCGGCTTACGATATTTTCAAAGATGCCGTGGACAAAATGGTGGATCATGCCTGCAGCAGGGAAACAGAACAGGCAATTTTACAATGCGTTGCCGTGCAGGACGGTGTGTTGGGTGTGGATCTGATCCAAACCCGTGTATTTGGAAATAAAATTTATGTGGATATTGAAATTCGCGCCGACGGAAATCTGCCGCTTTCGCAGGCGCACGCCATTGCGCAACAGGTGCACGACGTCGTAGAATCAAGCTTTCAGACGGTCAAACATATTATGGTGCATGTGAATCCGGTCTGATGCGATACGAATGCGAGATCGCCGGTCCTGCGCGACAGGCCTTTTGCAGGACGTAAAAGCAAATAAAAGCCCTGTGCAGGGCATGCGATCGGTCATCGAGATGCGCAGGTAACGAAGCGCGTCTTTGATCACATTGCGCCCGAAAACAGCACGCGCATCAGCTTAAAACACCTTTGACGCGGAAATACCAATCGATATTCCCCCCGCTTTTGATGATTTTATGCTTGTTGTGTCAGATTCCTGAGCCATTTATATTTTTCGTAATGCCGCCGGACGGCGGGAAGCTTCAGAAATTCGTCCAGACTAAGGATAAAATAGACCCATGGAACAGATTGTCTCAGCACAAAGGCGGCGAGCAGGCCCAGGGGCACGATGATCCCCCACATGACAACGGTATCGCAGATAAGTCCGAAGCGCGCGTCGCCGCCCGCGCAGAAGATCCCCGCGACTGTAGCGCTGTTGAAGGATTTCCCGATCATATAGCAGGCGCTGATCAGCAGCATTCCCCGCAAATAGTTCTTTGCCTGCGCGGTCAGATCGACATGGCGAACGATTACAGGCGCGCTTATAAGGATCAACGCGCCTGCGACGATACCGCCGAGAATCGACAACCGGCAGAGCTTGCCGCCATAGGCCTTTGCTTTATCAAGCGCGCCCGCGCCGAGGGTGTTGCCGACGAGAATCCCGCCGCCGGCAGCAGTGCCCGCGCAGACGCAGACCGCAAGATTCTTTGCCGTGTTTGCGATCGCGTTGGCTGCGGCGGCATCGCTCCCCAAATGCCCCATGATCACTGTCGACATGGTAAAGCCCAACCCCCACACCAGTTCGTTTGCAAGTACGGGTAACGTATATTTCCAAAAATCCCCATGCGGTGTTTGCATTCCCTCGCGCAAATATTCCCTGCGGAGCCGGAGCACCCCGGTGCAGCGCAAGCCGATGACCGCGCAGACGCATTCGAGTAATCTTGCCGCCACTGTGGCAAGGGCAGCGCCGCGGATTTCCAATCGCGGACAACCGCACAGTCCGAAAATCAGCGCCGCGTTCAGCATGATATTGCTTGCCACGCTGTATGCGCTGATCCGCATGCTTTTTTTTGCCATACCGCAGTTTTTCATCAGGCAAAGAAAAATTTGGGATATGCCGCATAGTACATAGGACGGACTGACAGCGCGAAGATAAGCCGCGCCCAGCCTGATGAGCGTCTCGTCACCGGTAAAAAGGCGCATCAATGGCGTGGGTATGACCGCAGTAAGGACGGTAAACTCCAGCCCGACCGGCACGGCGATCCGCAGCGCGAGCGCAAGGATTTTTTCCGCGTTCATCGTATCGCCCTTGCCCCAATACTGGGCGGCAAACATGCCGGCGCCGATCGATACGGCAGTCAGAATAAGGCTGAATACGAACTGTACGTATCCGGCCAGTGATGCGGCAGACAGCGCGTTTTGTCCCACGCGTCCCAGCATGACCGTGTCGGACACACCCACAAGATTCAGCATAAGCTGCTGTATGGAAATCGGCAGCACCAGCGACAGTATCTGCCGGTTAAACTCCTTGTCCTGAAAGAGTTTCATATCGTATCAAACAGCGGACCAATACCCCGAATCAGTTTCGGGACGCCTTTTATGATCGTCCGGAACCCCCGCTTTTCGCCGTTGAGAACCTTTAAAAGTCCGTCTGCCATCTGCGCATGGAACACACCGCCGCTCATGCTGATAAAGTTGCGGAACGGCGTTTGCAGGGCAATCGCCCTTGCCATACCGGCCGGGACGACAACATTCAGCGTTTTGTAAATCCGTTTGCCCCATTTTGTATAGTTGGCGTTTTCAAAATTATCTGTCAGATCAATGGGCTGATCGTGGCTTTTGACCTTTTGCGGTAAGGGTTTGCCCAGAAGCGCAACAAACTGATCGTCCGGGACATTCTGCACGTTACCGGTATAGTAGGCAGGCGCCGTTTGGGTATAATCGGGGATCGCCACTTCTGCCGCGGTTATATGTACCGTCGCCGATAAGCGAATATCTGCGCTTGACGCGCCGATCATAATTTGGAAACTGCCGCTTTCCACACACCAATCGCCGACTGCCGTATTATAAAACGCAAACGCTCTCTTGGATAATTCAAACGTGATTTGTTTTTCTTCACCCGGTTCTAAATAGATTTTTTTGAACGCTTTCAGCTCTTTTTCCGGACGGAAGATCGTGCTTTGCAGATCAGAAACATAGAGCTGCGTAATCTCATATCCGGGCATAGCGCCGGTGTTTTTTATTTTTACGGAAGCCTTCAGCGTGTTGTTTTCCTGCATTGCGGTCTTATCCAGCTGCAAATCGGAATATGCGAAGGTCGTATAGGATAAGCCGTGCCCGAACGGAAAGCGCACCTCTTTCTTTGACTTTTCGTAATATCTGTATCCGATATAGATGCTTTCGCGATATTCGACGGTGGCGGGATTGCAGGGAAAATACAGCCTTGCGGGTGTGCTGCCATAATGCAGCGGCCAAGTCTCCGCCAGCTTGCCGCAGGGGTTCCTGTCGCCGCTGAGAAGATCGGCGACCGCGCCGCCGCCTGCCTGCCCGCCGAGATAGGAATTGAGGATTGCGCGCACGTTTGCCGCCCACGGCAGCTCCGCCGGAGAACCGCCGGACAGCACGACGACCACGTTTTTGTTAACCTTTAGAATTTCCCGTACCAGCGCGTTGTGCGACTGCGGCAGCGCCATGCTTTGGCGGTCATAGCCCTCTGCCTCCAGTTCCTCGGTCAAGCCGATAAATAAAAGTACGGTATCGCAGGTTCCTGCAAGCGCAACAGCGTTTCGCAGATGCTCGGCATTTTTCTTTTTGTTTTTCTCTGTGCGCGCATATCCCGGCGCGTATGCAAGCGCATAACCCTTCGCTGCCAGCTCGTCATACGCGTTTTCCAGCTTTGTAGGCGTAATGTGGGACGAGCCCGCGCCCTGATAGCGGGGATTTTTTGCCATATCGCCGATTACCGCGATCTTTCCTGACTTTTTCAGCGGCAGGATGCCGTCGTTTTTCATCAGCACCATGGATTGCGCCGCGATTCGTCTTGCAAGGGGCTGGTCGTCAAGATCGTCGTATGATGCGTTCTGTCTTGTGCCGTCCGCTGCTTTTTTGATCAGCGTCAGTACGTTCAAGACGCGTTCGTCAAGCACCGATGCTTCGAGGTCGCCGCTTTTTACTGCGTCTATGATTTTTTGCTTTCCTGCGCCGGAGGACGAGGGCATCTCCAGGTCATTGCCGGTTCTGATTCCCTCTACGCGGTCATTGACGGCGCCCCAGTCGCTGACTACGCAGCCGTCATACCCCCATTCCTTGCGGAGAATATCGATCTGTGTATACCGATTTTCCGAGCCGTGAACGCCGTTGATCTTGTTATAGGAATTCATCACCGTCCAAGGCTTGCTTTTTTTGACTGCGATTTCAAAACCGGTCAGATACAATTCCCGCAATGTGCGTTCGTCCACGACGGAATCGCAGGTCATACGGCGCGTTTCCTGATTGTTAACGGCGAAATGCTTGAGGGACGCGCCCACCCCCATGGATTGCAAGCCGCAGATCAGTCCCGCCGCCAGCTCGCCTGCAAGTACGGGATCTTCCGAAAAGTATTCAAAGTTGCGTCCGCAAAGAGGGGAACGCTTCATGTTGATGCCGGGACCCAGAAGAATGCCGACCTGTTCTTTTTGACATTTTCTGCCCAGCGCTTCGCCCATTTCGGAAAGCAGGTCAGGATCCCACGAACAGGCGGTGGTTGCCGCGGACGGGAAACAGATTGCCGGTATGCTGGCGGAAAGGCTGATGCCTTTTTTATCGTAATCCTTTTTGCGCAGACCGTGGGGGCCGTCGCAAATGGTGATTGTCGGGACGCCGTATTTTTCCATGCCCTGTAAATGCCAATAGTCAGAACCGTCGCAGAGGTCCGCTTTTTCTTCCAAGGTTAACTGCGCGAGAATGTCTTTCGGGTCTTTCATTTGATCACCTCAATCAATTTTGCCGAAGTCGATATGCCGGTCTTTGTAGTAGTAGATCTTGTCGTTGTCGTCGATTTCCCGTACGACTTTGCAGGGCACGCCCATGGCGATCGTATTTGCGGGAATATCTTTTGTGACCACGCTGCCCGCGCCGATTACCGCGTTTTCTCCGATGGTAACGCCGGGTAATACGGTCACATTGGAGCACAGCCACGCGCCTCTTTTTACTGTGACCGGCGCGCAGTACATTTCTCCGTTTTTGCGGTTTTCCGGGTGCACGGGGTGACCGGTGGTAATGATTGTCACGTTTGGTCCGAACAAGACGTTATCCTCAATGGTGACGGTGTAATCGTCCACAAAGGACGCGTTAAAGTTGATATAGCAGCCGTCGCCGATATGCGTGTTTTTGCCGACGCAGATATTGACCGGCGGCTCCAGCCACGATTTGCCGAATGCGCCGAAAATCATTTTTTCAAGCAAAAATCTGCCGGGAATGTTGATGGGCCATGTGCGGTTGAGCCGTCCCGCGAAAAATTTGACCGTCTGTGCCTGCACAAACCCTAAGGAGGAATCCAGCCACAGCTTGCCTTCTTTTTTCCTCTGTTCCGCTTCTTTTTTTGACATCATACTGTTGTCCGCCTTTCATCTCCGTGTTGACTTGTACTGTTTCTTGCAATATAATAATAGCACAGTGTTTTAATTCATTCCTATCAATTTATCCCAGAAAGGTATAACAATCTCACAATGAACGGTCAATTTCATCACCCGAACCTGAATGCGGATTCCAGTGAAAATGTGAAGTATGATTTTGATGATTTCCCGATCTATGTCCGGCACAGCCCTTTGTCCTTGAGTGAGGATTACCGCTATGACGCGCATTTTCACAGCGACTGGGAATTTATAGTCGTCTTATCGGGCAATATGCAGTTCAGCATCGACGGCGCGGTGGTCACGATTCGGGAAGGGGCGGGGCTGTTCGTTAATTCCGGGCATATTCACTTTGGTTTTTCAGAAGCGCGGGAAGAATGTGAATATCTCTGTCTGCTCGTCCATCCGTCATTGTTTTGTACCAATCCTTTTATGGAGCGCATGTATGTGCTGCCCCTGATGGGGGATCTGAATCTGCCTTACGCCCGTTTACAACGGAACAGCGCTGCGGTGGCAAACATTATTTCCATTGTGCAGATGAAGGAAGCTGACGACAACGACTATCTTTTGAAAGCGCAAACAAAACTTTTTACAATATTTGAGGCGCTTTGCGGCATCAGAAAGAAAAATCCCGTCAGGGAAGCCCCCAAACGGAATTTTTCTGAAATGAAAGCAATGCTGGAATTTATTGACGTAAACTACGGCGATAAGATCACCTTGACCGAGATCGCGGCTTCCGCCCATGTAAGCAAAAATACCTGTATTTCCATTTTTCGTCAATACGTTGGCTGTACCCCCGCGAATTATCTGACGAATTTCAGGTTGCAGAAAAGTATTTATCTGTTGGAATCCACGGATCTTTCGGTCACGGAGGTCGCGTATGCGGTCGGCTTTTCCGGCGCGAGCTACTTTGCGGAAATTTTCAAAGGCACGTTCGGATACAGTCCCCGTATGCATAAAAAGAAGTGCTGAAGCCGCTTGCAACCGCCGGAGATCCGGTATATATAATATCCATGCCGGCGGGGCTGTACAGCTTCGGCATGTTGCCCTTGACAAGCGCCGCGTATGGGTGGTTTGTTGTCCGCTGCTTTGTCGGGTATTGATCGGCGGCATGCGCGCCGCGGAAATTATAATTGATTTTATGTGCAGTATATAAAATAGATATTAAAGTATCGGATGGGGCAGCAATGGAAAAAGAAGTCATGCTTGTTTGCGGCGCGGAGGTGATCAATGAGCCGCGCGCACAGCTTGACGATAATACGAGATTTCTTGCGATTCCGGCGACATTGCTGGGCTGGCGGGGAATCGACGAATTTCGCGCCATGCTGCCGGCGACGAACGAAATTTCGTTTTCGCTGGACGGACAATCGAACACTTAAAATTAAAGAGACCCACCCGTCAAAAGGTGAGTCTCTTTTTGATGACATAGTTTTATCGTTTTTCATTTTCCATGCCGCAGTTGCTTGGCGGCTTTCAGGTTTAAAAAAAGATTCAGCAAAAACAGCGCGATTCCGACAAACAACGCAAAGCTGAGCTGTCCGAAATAAATATCCGGCGCGGACTGCTCCATTGCCGAGAAGGAGACTGCAAACACCGCCGCCGCGGCGCAGTAGAACAGGGCGCTTGCAATGCAGAAAGCATAGTTGACAGTATATTGCAGTCTGATGGAACCGAAAATCAGCGCGAAAAAATTGCCCACCGCAGTCAGCATGCCCAACGCGATCAGCGCCAGTCCCACAGTAAACAGGCGCAGTTCATGCCCCACAATTTCACTTCTCAGTAGCGTCAAAAAGGCTTTCACGTCAAATCCGTTGACAACAGCGAGAATAAGATGCAGAATGCTTGTCGGTTTTCCCGTATATGCGTAAAAGGGGAGTTGAACTGTCAATCTGAAAATGGGCAGCACAAGGGTCGCCAGCGGTAAAAATGTGCATAGAAAACGTGTGATCATGAGTGGGGAGCCAAACAACCCGCTTTTGAGATTTGCTGTGGAGCGCCGAAAGCTGGCAAACGTGCGTTCCGAGCGCGCCGCATCCGCCTCCAAACGAGCTTCCCAGTCATAATTCGGTATATTCACGCCGCATTTCGGACATTCCGCCTTAATGTCCCATGGCTTCAACTTGTATCCGCAGGCAGGGCAGGTCGCCATAATATCCCTCCGAAACAAAAATTGTCTTGAAATATTATACAATATTCGCATGCATTCTTCAAGTTTTTTTATGAATATTTAATTTTTAAAAATATTACGCGCATATAGAATATTTTTTGATTGACTTTATTGCTCTGAATGGTATAATTATTTATAATGGGAAGGTTTGAATCTGAAGAATTGGAGGAAGCTTTATGAATATAAATGCTAGAAAAGCGTGCATAAAATTCGAGACGGATAAGCTGCGCAGCGATCCTGCTTCTTTGGGCGGCAGGCTGTCGGTGCAGGAAAAGATCGCCGCTTTTTTTGATGACGCTACGTTTGTGGAAACACAGCGGTTTGTCGGCGCAAATATGTCATTTGCCGTAGACGGCGACGCGCACCCCGAGGGCATCGTGACCGGCTATGGCGCAGTGAATGGCAGGTTGGTTTTTTTCTGCGCGCAGGATTATGCCCGAGACAGCGGCGCGCTTTCTTCCGCCGGTGCGGCGAAGATCGCCGATCTCTATGCAATGGCGGTCAAAAACAGCGCTCCGGTGGTGACTGTTTACGACTGTGACGGCGCAAAGCTTGCCGACGGCGTACATGCCGTTGCCGCTTTCGGAAAAATACTGAAAACCGCCGCCGACGCTAAGGGTGTGATTCCGCAGATCGCGGTGGTCACCGGCGTATGCTCCGGGGGCATGGCGGTTGCGGCACAAAGCGCGGATATTGTGCTTATGGGCGGCGAACACGCATCGCTGAGCCTTTCTCCGGTCTCTGTATTGGGAAACAGCGGCGCTGTGGCAGACGCTCCGCAAAACGGGCTTGTCGCCGCGTCCTTTGCCACCGAGGCGGAGGCATTTGCGAAAGCGCGGGAGCTGCTGGATTATCTGCCGTCCAACGATACGCAGGGCGAGGTCGGTATCGAAACTGCGGACAGCCCACAGCGGGATACCGCCGCGATTGAATCGCTCGTTTTAAGCGAAACGTATGCCGGCGCCGATCTCGTTCGCATCCTCGCGGACGACGCGCGTTTTTGTGAACTATGGGCGGGCTATGGCGATTGCTTTTCCGTCGGTTTTACGTCTGTAAACGGCTATGCCTGCGGCGTAGTCGCGGGGAATCCCGCGGGCGGAACAACGCTGACCGCCGACGGCGCAATGAAAGCGGCGAAATTCATACGCCTGTGCGACAGCTTCGGTATCCCGGTCATCACGGTTTGTGACTGCGACGGCTACAGCGCGGCGGACGAGGTCGCGCACCCTGTTCTGGCAGGAAGTGTCTCCGCGCTTGCCATGGCGTACGCCGGGGCGGAGATTCCTCTGATTACTGTGATCGCGGGCAAGCTGACCGGATCCGCGTTCTCGTTCCTCGGCTCCAAAGCGGTGGGTGCGGATATGGTGTTCGCGCTGCCGACTGCCGTGATCTCTCCCTTGCCGGTGGCGTCTGCGGTGGAGTTTATGCTTAACGATAAACTTGCGCAGGGCAGGACAAAAGAAGAATTGATCGAAACCTGGGAAAACGAGTTTTCCTCGCCTGTCTACGCCGCAAAGGCAGGGTATGTGGATTATATCTGCGAAGCCGCCGAGCTGCGCGCCCGTATTGCCGCGGCGTTGAATATGCTGGGCATGAAAGCGGCGTTTTGACGACTGCGGGAAGGGTGAAAATGCTATGAGGTTTGGTCTTGATAATCTCGGTTTGGGTTTGCAAACACTGGTTTTGGGTGTGATTGTTGTGTTTGCTGCGCTTGCTGTGATTTGGCTGGTTGTTTCGGTTATGGGCGTTGTGTTTCAACGAAGATCTGCGTCAAAAAAGCAGAAAACCGAGATAGTGCCTGATTTCAGCGATATGCCGATTGTTCTTGCCGACGATCCGTCGGCGCAGTCAGAGGAACTTGTAGCCGCGATCACAGCGGCGATCTGCGCATATGAAAATAAGCCCGTCGGCTCGTTCCGCGTGGTCAGCTTTAAAAAGAGATAAAAGGAAAGGTATGATAGATATGGCTAAGAATTACAGAATTACCGTCAATGGGAACGTATACGACGTTACGGTAGAGGAGACCGGCGTTGCCGCGCCTGCGGCAGTACCGGCTGCGGCAGCCGCTCCCGTGCAGACAACCGTGGCTGCGCCTGCGCCGAAAGCGGCGGCAGGCGGCGGCGCTCCTGTTAAAGCGCCGATGAACGGTACGATTCTGAAAATGAACGTCAAGACCGGCGACAGCGTGAAAAAAGACGACGTGATCTGCATTCTGGAAGCGATGAAAATGGAGAATGAAATTTTCGCGCCGCAGGACGGTACGGTGACCGCAGTGGTCGCACCGCAGGGAAGCGCCGTCAACGCCGACGACGTGATCATCACCCTGCAATAACGGTGTGGAGTGTGCATTATGTCTGAGATTTTTAATACCGTCTCAACCTTTCTTTCCGGCACCGGCGCGGCGGAATTTTTCAGCGGCGACGCCATATCGATCATAAAAAAGGTCGCGATCTTCGTAATTATCGGCGGGTTGTTTTATCTCGGTATTGTAAAAAAGTTTGAGCCGTTACTTCTGATCCCGATCACCTTTGGTATGCTGTTGACCAATCTTCCCGGTGCGGGAATGATGCACCCGGAGTTTTTCCTTGCCGGAGATTTTGATATTTTAAATGTACTGAAAAACGGCGGTTTGCTGGATTATCTGTATATCGGCGTGAAGCTGGGCATTTACCCGTCGCTGATCTTTATGGGGGTCGGCGCAATGACGGACTTTACCCCGCTGATTGCCAATCCCTCGACGCTGATGCTGGGCGCTGCGGCGCAGGGCGGCGTATTCCTTGCCTTTTTGATGGCGCTGCTGGCAGGGTTCGATCCGCAGCAGGCGGGCGCAATCGGCATCATCGGCGGCGCGGACGGTCCGACGGCGATTCTCGTTACAAAAATTTTGGCGCCGGAACTGCTGGGACCCATCGCCATTGCGGCGTATTCCTACATGGCGCTGATCCCGTTCATCCAGCCGCCCATCATGAAGCTGTTGACGACGAAAAAAGAACGCCGGGTTAAAATGACCCAGCTGCGTCCCGTTTCCAAAACCGAAAAGATCATATTCCCCATCATTGTTACCCTTGTCGTCGTATTTATCGTGCCCGACGCGGCGCCACTGATCGGCTTTTTGATGCTGGGCAATCTGCTGCAGGTCTGCGGCGTGACGGAGCGTCTGTCTAAAACAGCGCAGAACGGGCTGATGAACGCGATCACGGTATTCCTCGGCATGTCCGTAGGCGCGACCGCAAAAGCGGAAACATTTTTGTCGTGGAAAACGATGGGGATCATCGTCCTCGGGCTGACGGCGTTTATTTTCGCCACAGCCTGCGGCTTGCTGGGCGGTAAACTGATGTATATTCTCACCAAGGGCAAAGTCAATCCCTTAATCGGCTCCGCCGGTGTGTCTGCGGTTCCCATGGCGGCGCGCGTGGCGCAGAAGGTGGGACAGCAGGAGGATACATCCAACTTCTTGCTGATGCACGCCATGGGGCCCAATGTGGCGGGCGTAATCGGCTCGGCAGTGGCGGCAGGCGTTTTGCTGTCCATATTCAAGTAAATATCGGCGGAGGAGATACACTATGGCAAAACCTGTGAAAATTACGGAAACCGTATTGCGGGACGGTCAGCAGTCGCTGATCGCCACCAGAATGACCACAGAGGAGATGCTGCCCATTCTCGCGCAGATGGACAAGGTCGGTTATCACGCGCTGGAGGCGTGGGGCGGCGCGACCTTCGACAGCTGCCTGCGCTACCTCAACGAGGATCCGTGGGAGCGGCTGCGCAAAATCAGGGCGCAGGTAAAAAATACAAAGCTGCAAATGCTGTTCCGCGGACAGAATATTTTGGGGTACCGGCATTATCCCGATGACGTCGTGGAGTATTTCGTGCAACGCTCCATTGCCAATGGCATCGATATTATCCGTATCTTCGACGCGCTCAACGATACCCGGAATCTTCGCACCGCCATCAACGCCGCGAAAAAAGAGGGCGGTCATGTGCAGGCGGCGATCAGCTTCACGCGCAGCCCCGTGCATACCAACGCATCCTTCGCAACGCTTGCCAAGGAATTTGAGGAGATGGGCGCGGATTCGATCTGTATTAAGGATATGTCCGGTCTGCTCACACCGTATAACGCCTACGATCTCGTGAAGCTGCTGAAAGAGACCGTCGAAATACCCGTGGAGTTGCATACGCATTATACCTCCGGCGTCGCGTCCATGACGCTGCTCAAGGCGATCGAGGCGGGCGTCGATATTGTCGATACTGCAATTTCACCGCTGGCGCAGGGGACGTCCCAGCCGCCGACAGAGCCGCTGGTCGCAACCTTGCAGGGGACGGCATACGATACGGGCATTCAACTGGGCGCTCTCGACCCGATTTCAAAGTATTTTGAAACGCTGCGTGAAAAATATCTGGCGAGCGAACAGTTGGATCCCGGTCTTTTAAAGGTGGACATCAACACGCTTTTGTATCAGGTGCCCGGCGGTATGCTGTCCAATCTCGTGCAGCAACTCAAGGACGCGGGAAAAAGCGACCGGCTGATCGACGTACTGGAGGAGGTGCCCCGTGTGCGCGCGGACGTCGGTTACCCGCCGCTGGTCACGCCCTCTTCACAGATTGTCGGCACGCAGGCGGTATTCAATATTATCACCGGCGAGCGGTATAAGATGTGCAATAATCAGTTTAAATCGCTTGTCAAGGGCGAGTACGGCACCACGCCCGTTCCGATCAACGAGGAGTTTCGCAAAAAAATCATCGGCGACGAACCGCCCGTTACCTGCCGCCCTGCGGATCTGCTGTCGCCGGAGCTGGAGCGGCTGCGCGGTGAGATTGCCGAATATATTGAGCAGGAGGAGGACGTGCTTTCTTACGCGCTCTTTGACAGGGTTGCGGTGGAATTCTTTAAAAAGCGCCGCGCCGCAAAATACGGGCTGGACGCTGATAATGCAAATTTCGACAAGAAAATTCACTCGATTTAAGAAAATATGATCAAATTTTGAAGTTCGTATAAAATTTGTTATTCTTGTTGATTTTTTACGGGCAGTGATGTATAATATCTGTGAGAAAGAATGCATACGGGAAAGGAGGTCTGAACAATGGACGTAGCAACCAAAATTTTTGCGAAGCTGCTGAAGGTTTTTGCGAAGCTGGCGCTTGTACTTGTCAAGCTTGGTATCATCAACGAGGACACCGTCAATGCTCTGCTCAATCAGGCAGAGAATGCTGAGGAGACTCCTGCAGACGGCGATCAGGACACTGATCCCGACGCTGCTGTATAATTGATTTTGCATAAAAGTTTAAATTCAGAAATTTATTTTATGCAGATTGCGACTTGATTTTTTTACTGAAAAGTATATAATACTATTGTCGTGTAGCGAAATGCGTAAGTCCGGATAGGATTTGCGCATTTCTTTCTTTTATGGAGGTTTTTTATGAGTGAAGCAACGGTCAAGTCCAATTCTGCGGAGCGTTTTCTCGGCACGGAAAAGATAAGCAGGCTGCTGGTGAAGTTTTCGGTGCCCTGTGTGCTTTCGATGCTGGTCAGCGCGCTGTATAATATTGTCGATCAGGTCTTTATCGGCAGAGGCGTCGGGTATCTCGGCAATGCGGCAACCACGGTCGTGTATCCGTTTACCGTTATCGCGCTGGCGTTTGCGCTCTTGATCGGCGACGGCAGCGCGGCATTGTTCAGTCTGTCGCTGGGCAGGGGAGAGAAGGAGACCGCCCATAAAAGTATCGGGAATTCGCTGATCCTGCTCTTGATTGCCGCTGTTTTGTTGACCGGTGCGGGTTTTGTTTTTGAAGATCAACTGCTGACGCTGTTTGGGGTGACCGAAGGCGCTTATCAATATGCCCGCGAGTATATGACGGTCATTTGTGCGGGGATTCCGTTTTATATGGTCACATCGACTCTGAACGGCATCATCCGCGCCGACGGCTCCCCGGCGTACGCCATGGTTGCCACCGTCGTCGGGGCGTTAATCAATCTGATTTTGGATCCTGTTGCGATTTTTGTGCTGGATATGGGCGTCAAGGGCGCTGCGTGGGCGACGATTCTCGGGCAGATCGTGACGGGGATCCTGTCCGTTGTCTATTTGTTCAGAACTAAATTGTTTCGGTTATCCAAGGCGTCGTTCAAGCCGGAGAAGGGCATCTGCGTCCAGATTCTCCGCCTTGGGCTTACGAGCCTGATTATACAAATTTCTATTGTGATCGTCATGTCTGTCGCCAATAACCTGATCGGCAAATACGGACCGCTGTCCGTTTACGGCGCGGATATTCCGTTATCAGCCATCGGCATCGTTATGAAAGTCTTTGCCATCGTGATCGCCTTTGCCGTCGGCGTTTCCGTCGGCGGGCAACCTATCGTCGGGTATAACTACGGCGCAAAAAATTACGATCGCGTGCGGGAGACTCACCGCTTAATTACGATTATTAACTGCTTGATCGGTATCGTGTCAATGCTGCTGTTTGAATGCGCACCGCAGGCAATTATTAATATTTTCGGCAATGAAAACGAACTGTACAATACCTATTCCCGTCTCTGCTTCCGCATTTTTCTTTCAGGAATTCTGCTGTGCTGCATTCAGAAATCCGGCAGTATCTTTTTGCAGTCTATCGGCAAGCCGGTGCAGTCCACTATACTGTCCATGTCCCGCGATGTGATCTTTTTTGTCCCTGCGCTGCTGCTCATTACGCCCCGCTTCGGCGTAGTCGGCATGCTTTGGGCAGCGCCTGTCGCAGATGTCCTTGCCGGAGGGTTGACCGTATTTTTGATTGTGCGGGAATTTCGGAATATGCAGGTAAATGTCTGATGCGATCAGCTTTTTTGACACAATTTTGCATATTTCCCGTAGATGATTGACTTTTTGACAATAAAGATTTATAGTATAAAAAAAGACATTTATAATGGGAGATATGCAATGAAAGCAGCGGGTGTTGTAAGAAAGGTTGATAATCTCGGCAGATTTGTCCTGCCGCCGGATCTTTGCGCCGCATTGGGCATCGTCAGAGGTAAGGATTCTTTTGAAGTGTTTCTGGAAAACGACAGTATTGTGCTGAAAAAATATAACCCGGGCTGCGTTTTCTGCGGGAGCATTGAAAACCTGTCCTCGTTTAAAAATGTCAGAATTTGTGATGATTGCCGCAGAAAAATCGCAGAGAGCAGCGATGTGAAAAAAAATCAATAAGGTCTTGATTTTTTTTCGAGGGTAGTATATAATATATAGGTCGTCGGGGTGTGGCGAAGTTTGGTATCGCGCTTGGTTCGGGACCAAGAGGCCATGGGTTCAAGTCCCGTCACTCCGACCATTTCGAGTGTTCATTACGGATTTGACGTAGTGAACATTCATTTTTTATTGATCGGAAATTTCTCAATTTCTTATCAAATAAAAAAATTATAACGCCCGCCGAATCTGCCCTTGCTGGCAGCGACGATGGCGTAAACGAAAGCTTATTGCTTCGCCGCCGAAGGCGTGCGCCAAAACCACTTTATTATGTCGTTTAAAGAAGTGAATATCTGATTGCGTGCACTGGTGTGATCGTGCATTCTACTCTCCCAATCTCCGGTTTATGGATTTTCTTGAAATTGCCCGGCTTTCCTCGGGATTTTTAATATAGAACGACACTAAAGCGGCAAATTTATTTTTCTTTTTGGAAATTTTCGGGAAATTTAAATAAAAAATAGAAAAATGCACTTGATTTTTTGTGCAATAAAAGATAAAATAATAAAGAAAAACAGGAGGTATAATTATGAGAAAAATTATAAGTATTCTGCTTTGCGCCGTTATACTGTTTACGCTCGGTATGCCCGTGTTTGCCGCTGACACGCCGACGGAGGACTCTCTCCCTTATGAAGACAGTGAATTTTTCACCTACGGAGATTATACGCTGCACTATCGCGTACAGTCTGCGCAGGACGCAAAAGGGCAGATTATGTTTCTGCACGGCTTTGCGGCGTCTACCTTTTGCTGGGAGAATCTTGCCGCCATTCTGGTTGAAAACGGCTATACCTGCGTGCTGGTCGATCTGCCGGATTTCGGATTTTCTTCTCGTGAAACAAAGGATACCGACCGTCACCCCTATGAGGAAGTTATTCATGCGCTGATGGTTGCGCTTTCTGACGAGCCGTGGTATCTTGCGGGTCATTCCATGGGCGGTTACGTTGCGCTTGCTGTTGCGCAGACCTATCCTGAAAGCGTAAAGAATCTTCTTCTTTACAGCTCGGCCGGTAACAACGGTTTATTCAACATTCTGAAACCGCTGACGACAAAGGATAAAATTGCCTCTTTCGTGGGACCGATCATTGAACGGATCGGTACAAACCGCTTCCTTGTGAAGCTTCTGATGTCCTATGCGACGAACGACAGAGACTATCTGGCTGATTATGATCTGGAAGCGATTATGGCTCCGTTCCGCATCAAGGGAACCGGCGCCGGCATCATCTACTATCTCAATATGCAGACCGATACCGATTACGATGCGGTTTCCCGCATGGCGCCGATCCTGTACATCAACGGTGATCGTGACGGCGTTCTTCCTCCCGCCGAGCGCATCAAGATTCGCGCCGTATTGCCGGAGGGCAGCGTGGATTACACAATGAAGGGCGTGGGTCATATGCTTATCGAAAACCGCGCCGAGGAGACCGCGCGCATCACGCTTGATTTCCTGAGCAATAATCCTTAAACCTGTAAATGTGGCTGTAGGACGAAGCATTGCTGCGCCGTCGGATTCCGATTATCCCGTACACTGAAAAAGCCTTGCACAGCGCCATTTTCGGCAATGTGCAAGGCTTTCTTTTTTACGTTTACGTTTCGTGTCCAACGGGTGTCCAAAACAGTTTTCCGGGCGTGCTGTAGTTGTTTTCAGACATTGGCTGTCTTTTGGTCGGATTCAGCGCATGGGACGCTTTTCTTTTTCGTGCGTTATTTCTCAAACTCCGCCGCGACATCGACAAGCAGTTGTCGAATCGGCAGATGCTGGGGGCAACTTTTTTCACATTTGCCGCATTTGATGCAGTCCGACGCTTTCCCATGGCCTTTGGTCAAGATCTGATTATAATAATAATCCTGATTCCAGTTTTTGAACTGCTTCTTTTTATTCAGGCAGGCGAACAGATCGGGGATCAGAATGCTTTTCGGACAGCCGTCGGTGCAGTAGCGGCAGGCGGTGCAGGGGATCAGGTTCTGCCCGTTGAAGATTGCGCATACCCGGGCAACGGCGTCAAATTCCGCGTCGCTCATCGAACGGAAATCCGCCATGAAGCTGATATTATCCCGCATTTGCTCACGGTTGCTCATGCCGGAAAGCACCATAAACATATTCTCGAAACTTGCGGCAAAACGGATCGCATAGCTTGCATAACTCATACTGCCGTCGTTCATGCCGTCAAATACCCGTTTTGCATCCTCGGGCAGGTTGACAAGACTGCCGCCCTTGACCGGTTCCATGACTATGACAGGCTTATTGTGTTTGACGCAGACCTCATAAACTTTGCGGCTCTCGACGGAAGCGTCCTCATAATCCACATAATTAAACTGAATCTGCACGACTTCAATTTGCGGATAGTCTGTCAGAATCTGATCCAGCACTGCGGCTTTATCGTGGAAGGAAAGTCCCACATGCCGGATCTTGCCCTCCGCTTTCAGCGCAAATGCCGTTTCATAGGCTTTGCAGCGCTGAAATTTTTTGTAGTTATTCGCGTCTTGCGCATGCATCAGGTAAAAATCAAAGTAATCTACGCCGCAGGCGGCAAGCTGGCTTTCAAAGAACGGACGTATATCCGCTTCGCTTTTGAAATAGGGTTCGGTAAGCTTGTCGGTAAGAATATAGCGATCTCGGGGATATTTTGACGTTAAACATGCGCGGATTGCGGTTTCGCTTTGCCCGCCGATATACCCGTGCGCAGTGTCAAAATAATTGAAGCCCGCGGCAAAATAATCCTCGATCATTTTTGAAAATTGCGCAAGATCGACCGCCTCGCCGATCATCGGCAGACGCATACAGCCGAAGCCGAAGTTTTTTTTGACCTCGGGAAAGAATTTATTTTCATGCATATCCGTGAGTCCTCCGTTTGCTTTTTGTCAAAGTAAAATATCGCATAAATTCATCGGAATGTCAAGCCCGGCGCGAAGGTTTTTATGTGGGAGGGAATAGGGGCGCATGCGCAAACCGCAGCATTTCCGCAATCCCACGCCCTAAAAACGCGCCGCCGAAATGTTTTGCGCAGCAAAATATCGTTTCTTCATCTTTTCTGTCTTATCTTTTCACTGGAAAAGGTCGCGGAATATTGCAGGAGAAGAGAGAATAATGAAAAGAAAAAGCCGCCGGTGCGACTTTTTCTTCTTGGTGGGAGAGGGTGGATTCGAACCACCGAAGTCACTGACAACAGATTTACAGTCTGCCCCCTTTGGCCACTCGGGAACTCTCCCATATTCAATTTTGGAGCTGGTGGACGGACTCGAACCCCCGACCTGCTGATTACAAATCAGCTGCTCTACCAACTGAGCTACACCAGCAGACCGCTCGTTCGGCTGACGCATGATAATATACCATAATCAGCGGTGAATGTCAAGCACTTTTTTCAGTTTTTTTCTGTTTGTGTTTGCGTATGAGATGGATGAACTTCAATTTCGGTAATATTTCTTGCGCCGGCGCATATAGTATGGTACAATATATGTAAGTTTTATCATATGAGGTGCGGCGATGGAAGTATTGACCAATGTTTCGACGATCGAAGAGTCGATTGAGGCTTTGCAGCAGGACGGCGCGTGGGAAAAAATCAAGGAAGAGCTGATGGCTTTTTTGCCGAAACTCGGCTTTATGGCGCTGATCGTGGTGTTTGGGATTTTATTTACCTATTTGCTGAATAAGATGGTCAAGATGGCGCTGAGTCGGACGCGAATCGATCCTTCGCTGGGAAATTTCTTTCGGTTGCTGATCCGTATTGCCTGTTATGTGTTGATCGTAATTATGGCGCTTTCTGAGTTGGGGATCGCGACAACGGGGCTGATCGCTTTTTTCTCCGCGGGTTTGGGCGCTGTTGCGTTAGCGCTCAAGGACAGTCTTTCCGATATTGCCAGCGGTATTATCCTGCTGTTTTCCCGCCCCTTTGTCACCGGCGACGTAATCAAATTCGACGATTGTATGGGGACGGTGCTGAAGATCGACATTGTACATACCAATATTCTCACCTATGACGACACCAACGTGATCATTCCCAACAGTCGGATTACATCCTCTGAGGTCATTAATTACACCGACCACCCCGAGAGCCGCATTACAGTGATAATCCCCATCGCGTACGACGCGGATATCGACCGCGTCAAGCAGGTGCTGATGGATACCATGCTGGCGAACGACGATATTTTAAAGGACGACACGCATACCCCGAAGGTGCAGCTGGAAAGATATTCAGACAGCGCGCTGGAGTTTTCCGCGCGATGCTGGACAAATTTTAAGACCTACTGGAGCGTCTATTACGCGCTGACGGAGGATATAAAAAAGAATTTGGATAAGCACCGGATCCCGATCCCGTTCAACCAATTGGATCTGCATATTGTAAACGACGCGGCAGGGGATCTGCAAATAAAGAAAAATAAGTAAACAAACGGCGCGGCTCGATAAGACAGTTTTTCAGTTTGCTTCCGCCGCGCCGCAGCTAAATTCGCCTGCGGCGAGCGAAATTCGGCTTCGCCGAGCTGAATGGCGAATTTAATTTAGCTGAAGCTATAGGCTTCAATTTGGCTATCCCGCAGGGATAATTTAGCTGAAAACCGCAGGTTTTCAATTTAGCCCATACATTTATAAAAGAACCGAAAGAGTATAAGCAGAGATTACTCTTTCGGTTCTTTTTTGTCCTCTTCAATTACAAGCAGGGAAAATGCACGTCATTTCCCTTGGTTCAAAAAATACTGCCTTGAGAAGCCATCTAAGCGGATCGGCTGTCTTTTTTTAATTAAGAACTTGTATTTTTTATTGATATGTGGTAAAGTTAATAGTGCCAAACAACATTCGTAAACAGTCCATAGGAAAAATTTATTTTCCATGATCGTAAATATTTTAATTGCAAGAGAAAACACTTTGTAAAAAAGTGCTTTCTCCATCATCTCTTGTATGAAATATTTACGAAGCGGATTGATGTTGTTTGGCGACAGTGAGACGGCACTTTTTATTGCGTCTCATGGAGGCGCATTTTTTGTTGCCTTAGGTGTCGGCTGCCGCCAACCTAATACGCTTTACAAAGGAGAATGGCAATGAGACCGTGGAATTATTTGAAAATTCACCCGAATTTTTACAGTATAATCCGAAAGATATTCGGCGATCTGCCGCCGGATGAAGAAACCGTCATCACCAGAGCGGATTTGCTGCGCATGCTGAATGAGGAGATGTCAAAGCCGCCGGAAGAAGCGGATCAGGATTTGATGACGTTTTGCGCGGAGGAGCTTTCTTTTCTGGATAAGAAAAAACTGGTAGAGAAGCTCGTTACCGATGATTCCCCTTGCCGGTCAGTCGTTTTCGCCTGCATGGTCTATACGGGAAAAGAACGCGGCAAAGCAATGGTGATGCATAAGAATATCCCCGAACTGCGCCATGGGCACAGAGACATACTCAGACGCTGCCGTGAAGCGCGGGAAAAGGGCGAGAAGCCGCCGTATACGTGGGTGGTGTTTAAATAATGCGGAGGGCGGAATGTGGAATGTCGGAACCGCTTCGCGGTTGGATTTATAGACAAAATTAGAAAAACGGGTAGCACGGCGCACTGCGAGACGGTCAGGGACATTGTCGCCTTGCTCGCTTGGAGCGCTTCGCAATGCTCTGTGTACCTTCCTGCAAAAGCACCGCCTGCCCCGTCCGCCGGACGCGGCGGAACATTTGCCATTTAATCATGCGACAAACGGGAAAAATGTCGAAAAAGGCACAATCTTCCCTTTGCCGTATGATTTTCTAATAAATGCCCGCAGGGCTTAACCTTATTCCAAAGCCGGGAAAAATATGCTGATCTTCCCATCTTTCTGTATGGTGGGCGTCCATTGGGGGTTATGCGGATTTCCGGAAAAGAGCCCTCGCGGCATAGCCGCTTCGGTCGGAACTAAAAATATGCCACCGGCATATTTTCTTAACGCTCCGACGGCCAATGGCCGTCCCTACAAGCGAAAGTCCGACATTCCGCATTGAGTTATGCGGTAAGACAACGGATGGCCAATGGCCATCCCTACAGGATTGTGTGACCGTTTTTTAATGAAACCGTGATCGCGTCAGAACGTCACAATAAAGAAGATCGTGCCGTCCTTGTAATCCACGCTGATTTTTCCCTTGCAGGTGCTGACGATTTCCCTCGCCATGGAAAGCCCGATGCCGTAGCCGGCTTTTTTGCTGTTGTGAGAGTCGTCCTGCCGGTAGAACCGCTCAAAGAAGCGGCTGTAGTCCACATGCGCGCCCTCGGCGTAGGTGTTGGATACCGTGAGCCGCACGCTCTTGCCCTTGTTGCGGTAGGAGAGTGTGATGGCGATATTGCCGTCGGCGTCGCAGTATTTAATGGCGTTGTCGGTCAGGATCGATACCAGCTCGTGCAGCAGATTCTCGTCGCCCTTAACAGTGATCCCCGGCTGAATATCGTAACGATACGCCTTATTCTGCTGCGCGGCGACTGTTTTAAAGGATTCCGCTACGTCCAGCGCCTGCGCCGAAAAATCTACGGTATGCAGAACAATATCGTCGCTTTCCTCCATGCGTGCCAGTGTGATCAGATTGTTCACCAGTCCCGACAGCCGCTTGACCTGATGGATCGTGCTTTCCGTCCATTCGTTTTTTCCGTTGATCATTTCCATGACTTCGGTATTTGCCGAGATGATGGCGAGGGGCGTTTTTAACTCGTGCCCGGCGTTGGTGATGAATTGTTTTTGCTTCTCCATATTGGTAACGATCGGTTTGATCGCTATTTTCGCAAAGAAAGAAACCACAATACAGAAAATAATAAAGCAGATGACGCCGATGAGAACGCCAAGGTAAATTACCGCGTTGGAGGCAGTGATATAGGTGGTACAGTCCAGGAAAATGATATATTTCTGCGCGTCCTCCGGGGTAACTGTGCGGTAGGCATAAAAGCTCTGCTCGCTGCTGAAATACCCTGTGGACGTTTTCCCGTGCTGCACCTGACCGACGAAGCTGTCGGCGGTCTCCTCGCTGACCGAGGCGATATGCTCAAAGTTATAGCCGGCGATATTGTCGTCGTCCTCTAAAAACACGCAGAAATAGCGGATTTCATAGGGCGTTTCCGGGCGGACATTATAGTCCGTCAGCCCCAGCGTGCTTTTGTCCTCCTGCACACCGCCGTTGCGGGGCAGCTCTCCGTTATTTTCCACGATGTAGTCGATGATCGCGTCCACCTGCAGCAGCGTGCGCGCGTAGTTGCCCAGTCCGATCATGCCGATAATCATGACGATCACAAACAGCAGCGCGCCGGAGGCGATCAGGATAAATTTTCGTTTTAACTTCTTTATCATTGCTGTGCCTCCGCTCAGATTTTGCGCAGCTTATAGGTTCCGCCGTTTATGCCTGTAATCTCAATATCCGCGTTAATGGACTTCAGCTTGTTGTTTAAAAATGACACATAAACGAACACGATGCCAATATCCGTCTCCGGTTCGTCGCTCCAGATGTGGTTGAACAGCTCTCTGGTGTCGATCTCCTTTTCCGTGTTCAGCATCAGATATTCCATCAGCTTACCCTCTTTATTGGCAAGGCGAATGGAATTTTCGCTTGTCAGTTCCAAATGCTCGGTATCCAGCGTCACTGCGCCGAAATTCAGTTTTTTCGGCGTATACGATGTGGAACGCCGCGTCATGGACCGCACCCGCGCCAGCAGTTCGCCCATGGCAAAGGGTTTGGTCAGATAGTCGTCCGCCCCCACGTCCAGCCCGACGATCCGGTCGTCCACCTCCGCCTTTGCCGTCAGAAACATCACCGGCGTGGTGTCAGAATGAGCGCGAATGATCCTGACTGCCTCCAGACCGTTCATTTTCGGCATCATGATGTCGAAAATCATGCCGTCGTAGGCGTTGGATTTCGCCGCGTCCACTGCGGCTTCGCCGTCATAGACCGCGTCCACCTCGTAGCCCGCGTGAGTCAGCACCGCGGTCAGGGCTCTTGATAAATCTTTTTCGTCCTCTGCAAGTAACAGCTTCATTACACGCGTCTCCTTATGAATTTCTTATCAGTTCCCGAATGGTCTGCATCGACACGTCGCAGGCGGCAAGCTCGTCGGCGCAACGTTTCAGCTCTGCGACGATCAGCGCCTGATTGGAAATATTTTTTTTGTATTTCATCTGATGTTCCAGTGCCGCCCATGAATCCATGGCAATAGTGCGCAGCTGGAGCTCCGCGAAATAGCGCCCCGGCGTACTGCCGTTAACATCCTCATATGGCGTTTCCAGCGCTAAGATCAAATGATAGCTTCTGTAGCCGTTGGGCTTTGCTTTTTTTATGTAATCCTTTTCGTTGACGATCGTGACCCCGTCAAGGGCGCGTATGCGCGCAATGATCGCGTAAATATCATCGATAAACGAGCAGACGATACGAATGCCGATCGCGTCCTTGATGTCGTACAGGGCGGCGCGGGGCGTCGGCGGCAGCGATTTGCGCGCGCATTTTTCCCTGATGCTGTCCTCGGTTTTGAGCCGTGTATTCAGATGCTCATACAGCGCGCAGCCGTATTTCGCCAGGTAGTCCTGCGCGCTCTGCTCGATCTGCGCTTTGAGCTGCTGCAGGATCAGGGGCAGATACGCGCCGTATTTGCCGTAAATGCTGGTTTCCGTCATGATATATCCTCATCTCAAAATAGTATTACCTGTCTGTATTAAATAATAAAGAAAGAAAAAAGTCAACCGTTTTTACAATAAATCATATTATTTCCCCTGCCGGATATTGCATATTATTTTATATTTTGCTATACTGAAAAGAGATAGAAAGAAGTGATTTTTTGAATGCTCTTATGATCGGCGACGTGGTGTCGGAGTGCGGCTGCGCGTTTTTGCGGCGGCATCTGCCCGGCTATAAAAGAATGCGGCATGTTGATATTTGTATTGTCAACGGTGAAAATTCCGCAAAAGGGAACGGTATCACCCCCGCTTCGGCGCAGGAACTGTTTGACGCGGGCGCCGATGTGATCACCACCGGCAATCATGTTTATCGCCGCGCTGAGGTGTATGACTATCTGGATACACAGCCATTTGTGATCCGTCCGGCAAATTATCCGGAAGAGGACCCGGGCAGGGGATATTGTATCCTTGACAAGGGCGCTTACCGCGCTGCGGTGATCAATCTTTCCGGTACATTGTACATGGAAAACATTGAAAATCCATTTAATCGTATCGATAAAATTTTGAACGATCTGCAAAAAGAGCGAATTTCCGTGATCTTGCTGGATTTTCACGCCGAGGCGACCAGCGAGAAAAAGGCGATGGGTTTTTATCTGGACGGCAGAGCGTCCGCCGTTGCAGGAACGCACACCCATGTGCAGACCTCCGACGCATGTGTTCTCCCCAAGGGAACGGGGTATATTACCGATCTGGGTATGACGGGCAATATGCAGTCTGTGTTGGGCGTCGATACAGAGATTATCATCAATAAATTTAAGAATTTTATGCCGGCGCGTTTTGCTACGCCAGACGGCCCGGCTTCCATGGAGGGGTGTTTATTTGAGATCGATGAAAAAACAGGAAAGTGTCGCAGCGCGGAGTATGTCCGTATTGTATAAATGCCTGCCGCTGCTGCTGATCGTTGCGCTGATATTTTCCTCTTGCGGCAGACCTGCCACCGGAGATGACGAGCATACCACTCTGCCTGCGTCGGAGACCGCCGCACTGACGCTGCGCGCTCCTTATGCGGCGCAGGACAGCATGAACCCCTATTTTTGCATTTCCTATATCAATGACGCGCTGATGCCGCTGTTGTATGACGGTCTGTTTTCCGTCGGCGCGGACGGTGCCGTGTATCCGCTGATCGGCGCCTCTTATACGGAAAACGGCAGCGCACTGACGGCGGCGCTGCCCGTCGATACCGTGTTTTCCGACGGTTCGGCGTTGACCGCCGCCGATGTGGTATACTCTTTTATCAAAGCCAAAGCGTCGGCGCTGTACAGCGGCGCGCTTAGCGGTATTTCCGCGGCAAACGCTGTGTCTGCGTATGAGGTACAGTTCCTTTATGCGGACAGTTTTCCCGGCAAAGCCGCGCTGCTGACCTTTCCCATTGTGAAAAACGGTACGGCGGAGCGTGCGGACAGTCTCCCTGTCGGCAGCGGCAGATTTGTGCTGACGCGGGATTCCGACGGCGCGGTGCTGACGGTAAATCCCCATAGCGGCAGACAGGGGCGCGTGGGTGCGGTGTCGCTGGTGGAAACGAGCGATACGGGCAAACTGAAATATATGCTGGAGACCGGTGAAATAGACTTCTTTTGCTCTGATCTTTACGGCGCGCGCATGGCACGCTCCGGCGCGACAATGTACGCGTATTCGCAAAACAGTCTTGTATATTTAGGGGCGCACGCGGATTATATGTCCCGTGCGCAGCGCCGAATCCTTGCTTATGCGGTGAATCGCGCCGAGATCGCCGACAGCGTCTACAGCGGCTTTGCGGAGGCGGCGATCCTGCCGTTCCGGGGGCAGTCGAAGCTGGTAACTGCGAACATGGACGACACGCTTGCCGCCGCAGTGGATACCGCGGCGGCAGAGCAAATGCTGCGGGAGGAAGGCGTGACCTACGCGCCGGCGGGTACACTGCAGCCGGTGGGCGGCGAAACGCTTTCCCTGCTGGTAAATGCGGAGAGCGGCTATCGCATGGAGGCGGCGGAATGTATAAAAAATAATCTTGCGCAGGTCGGGATTACGGTCAATATCCGGAGTCTGCCATTTGCAGCCTATACCGAGGCGCTGGAGAACGGCAATTACGAGCTGTATCTCGGCGAAGTCAAGCTGCCCGGCGACGGTTCGCTCGATGCGTTTTTCGGCGGGAACGCGGGTTACGGCATTGCCGAGACCTCTGTCGCATATGCAGCGTATCAGGCGGTCGAGGACGGCAGCGGCACCGTGGCGGCGTTTTTAACTGCTTTTTTGGAGGATTTTCCCTTTATCCCGCTTTGTTTTCGATCGGATCTGCTGGTCTGCGGCGGGAATATCGCTGTTCCCGGTGCGGACGAGGCGTTCGGCAGCCCGCTCTCGGCGCTGGAACAGTGGCAGGTCGTATAGCGTTTTTGCCCCGATAAGATGCTCCCGATAGGGTTTTGTGCCTTATCGGGAGATTTTTTGTAAATTTTTTTGAGCTGTCAAATTTTTGCCGAAAAGTCCGAAAGTGTAAGCGTATCAATCGTTTTGGGTGATTATATTTATAATAAATGTATTGTATTCAAACGTAATTCACACATATGTCACATTGTTGTAATAACTTTTCGCTACAATCCGCAGTATATGGTGCCGTGATTTCGATCCGGTACAAAATATGCAAAAAGGAGAGTTATAACATGAGACTACCAAAGACGCCCCGTGCTTTGATCGCGGCGGTTCTGGCAATCGTGATGGCAGTGTCCATACTGCCTGTATCGGTATTTGCGCAGGTCGCTGTCGATGCGGAAAGCCTGGGGGAAGATGTCCGGCTGTTGTCCAAAACGGATTACAAGGTTGCGCCGGATATTGAGGAAACGCATTTCGTTCTGAACAATTCGGACGGAACGAAGCAGAACATGGCGTATGCGCTTACCGTCAAGCTGGGCGGTTCCGCTTCGCTGGCAGCCAGTTATAAGAATCAGAACGGCAATACGCCGGGCATGCAGACGGTCAGAGATCAGGCAGTCGCGTTTAATGAAAAGCGCAATGCCGACGGTCAGACCGCGGTCGTTGCCGGTGTAAACGCCGACTTCTATAACATGGCAAACGGCGCGCCCATGGGTTATCTGATCATGGACGGCACCACCTATTTCAACAATTCCAACAAGGAATCGTATTTTGCCATTCTGAAAGACGGCACCGCCGTAATTCGCGATGGTAATGTGCCTGTTGACGATGTAAAAGAGGCGATCGGCGGCAACCCGATCTTCGTCAGAGACGGCAAGGTCGTCGAAGAGGCGTTTATGACCGATGAGGCGCTGTTCCCGCGCTGTGTCGTCGGCATCAAGGAGGACGGCTCCGTCGTACTGCTGGTCGTTGACGGCAGACAGGCGCCCCGTTCCAACGGTATGACCTATCAGGAAGTTGCGCAGACCATGGTGGCTTTGGGCTGTGTCACGGCGATGAATATGGACGGCGGCGGTTCTGCGACCATGATCTCCAAGCATGAGGGTGAGAACCAGCTGTTTTGCAGAAATCACCCCTCCGACGGCACAGAGCGTACGGTATCCACGGCGCTGCTGGTCACCAGCAACGCGCTGCCCTCCGGCGTCTTTGATCATGCGTCTCTGACCCCGACGAACGAGGTCTATACGCCCGGCTCAACCGTGGATTTTGACGCCATCGGCGTTGATTCCGCCGGCGCGCCGGTTGATCTGCCCGAGGACGGAAAATTTGAACTTGCCGATAACAGCTTCGGCACCATCGACGCGGCTACGGGCGTGTTCGTTTCCGGCGGTAAAACCGGTGCGGTCACGGTCAACTATGTTGCCGGCGGCGAGGTTTGCGGCACGGTATCTGTTGAGATCCGCGACCCGGATTCCATTTCGTTCCTGAATGATGAGATCAGCCTCGGCTTTGAGGATACCACCGATTTTAATCTGATTATGAAATATGAGGGGCGCGACGTCAACTACAAAGACGGCGACATCGTATGGTCGGCGACCAACGCGGTGGAGGGCGACCCCGCATTCGGTACGGACTGCCTTGCGCAGATCGGTACGTTCAATGATAACAAACTCACCACGCCCGACGGCACAACGATTACTGCAAACGTCACGGCGACAAGCGTCAATAACCCCAAAGTGAAGGGGACGATCAAAGCGATTATCGGACAGCTGCCGACGGTTGTGCTGGACTTCGAGGGCAGTGATTATACGATCTATAATCCCAATCCGAATGATGCCGCCGAAATGGCGGGCGGCGCAGGCGCAGCGGCGGCGAACGCTGCAGCGGCAGGCGCGAATTATTACACCAGCAGCTATAACCGCGGCGGTATTCCCTCTGCGGAGATCGCCAGCATCTATGACGATTATCCCGTCCGCTTCGGCGCCCAGTCGCTGAAGCTGAACTATGACTTCGCCACCAACCCGGTCACCGGCACCGACGGCACCTGCTTCGGTGCGCGCGTGGACTTCGACGTGCCCGGCACGCCCACCAAGGTCGGCGTGTGGGTCTATGTTCCCGAGGGAACGGGCAACTTCTGGCTGCGCGCCTACGTCAACAGCGGCGAGGACAAAAAGCTGCAGCCCATTGACTTTACTTATGAACCGAAGGCTTATGAGGATACCGAGAAAGCGGAGCTGTATGCCTCTATGGGGCTGCCGGCTCCCGGTCTTTGCTGGACAGGCTGGAAATACGTAGAAGCGGATCTTTCCACCCTTCCCGCGCCGTACTCCCTGCAGGCGGGTATGATCTTCCGTCTGATGATCGTACCCGGCACCGGCATGGGTACGCTTACAAAGGGCGCGATCTATCTTGATAACATGCAGTTCGTTTACGGCGCAAATATCGACGATACCAACGAGCCCGTGATCGATACCATGTCGGTCAATACCGCTGAGATTAAAAGCGGCGAAACGACCGTGAATACCAATACCGTGTCCCTGCGCACTGCGTTCCACGACGTAGAGAATAAGTATACCTCCGGTCTCGACGTTGTACGTATGTACATCGACGGTAAGATCGTCAACGACAATCCCAACTATGCCGAAGATCTGATCGACGGCAAGGCGGAAATTTACGATCTGGCGCTGGCGGACGGCGTTCATAGCCTGAAGCTCTCCGTGCGTGACAAGTTCGGCAATGAAACGGTGGAAACCAGAACCTTTACCGTAAACGGCGGCAAAGAATATCCCACCATTGTGGCGGAGCCGTCTACAAAGACGCCGCTTCTCGGCGATAAGGTCGCCGTTGCGCTGAAATCCAGCGACGGCAAAGCCTACGATAAAGCAACGATCGCCCTGCGCGCAGGCGCTGATTTTACGGATTACACCGTGACCTTTGCGGACGCGTACGCGGCGGGCAGCTCCTATACCTACAGCGCTCCCACCAACACGCTGACGCTCAAGGCGGTTAAGGCGCCCGATGCGGAATCCGACGGCACGATTGCGACCGTGACCTACGGTATCCCCGGCAGCCTGATCGAAGGCTTTGACTTTGTCTATAATGCGGAGGGCGAGTTCTCCGCCGCTGCGGAGGATACCCATCTTCCCGTGTTTGGTACCGGGGATATTGCCCTGCCCGTTACTGCGGCGTATCAGATTTCTTCCGGCTATCTCGTCGTCGGTCAGCCCGCTGTGGTGACCGTGAAAGACAATGACGGGAATATTGCATCCGGTGTTTCCGTATATAAAGACGACGGTACGCTGCTGGGGGTTACCGATGAAAACGGCGCTGTTGAAATTCCTGCGGAATATATTGTCCAGGGCACGATCCGCCTGTTCGCGGAAAAGGACGGTGCAAGATCCTTTAACAACAGCTTTAACGTATTCGCAGTGCCCGCGTCTTTGGCGGACAAGCTGCCTAAGACGATCCTGCTGACCGCGACCGGCGACAGCGATTCCTCCAAGACGGTCACATGGCGAAGCGATCCCTACGCGACCAACGACGCGGCGGTTCTGCAAATTGCAGAAAAGACCGCATATGACAAGAGCAAGGAAGCGGCGTTCGCCTCCGTTACGGGCAAAACAGAGCTTCTGACGTTTGTGAACTCCAAGGATATTGTTAAAAATAATACGGTAACTGTAAGCGATCTCAAGGTGGATACCGCCTATGTTTACAGAGTCGGCGACGGTGAAAACTGGTCCGCGCCGTATACATTCACGCTGAAGGACAAACAGACCGATACGGCATTCTTCGTGATCGGTGACATTCAGGCGGAGGATCTGACCCCCTCGGGCAAGATCATCGACAGAGTCGTCGGCTCCGGCAAGTATGATTTCAATATTCAGACCGGCGACGCCGTGGATAACGCCGGCGTGTACACCACCAACGTTGGGGAAAAGAAGTTCGGCTGGGATACGCTGCTGGATCTGTACAGCGTAGAGCATCTGGGCGGCATTGATACCATCCACGTTTTGGGTAACCACGAATATGAGGGCAACTTCTCCGGTGAGAACGCCGCGGCGATCTTCAATCTGGACAGCGGCGCCATGGGCGCGGCATATTCCGTGGAATACGGTAACGTCTACGTTGCGACCATCAACTATGAGACCGACACTGCCGATCTGCTGAACGCGCTGGAATGGATCAAGGAGGACGCGAAGAACTCCGACGCCCATTGGAAAGTGCTGACGCTGCATCAGCCTCCCTATTACACCAATGCCTCCGGCGGCGGTAACGCGCCTATCAATCAGAATGTTCCTCCTGTGGTCGATGAAGTCGGATTCGATTTTGTATTCTCCGGACACGATCATTCCTATGTGAGAACCCAGCCCATGACCGGCGGCGAGGTTGACGAGGAAAACGGCGCGGTGTATATCATTTCCGGTACGACCGGCGAGAAGTCCTATGTATCCGTGGAAAATCCCGCGTATAACTTTGCGTATACCAACTTCGATTTTGACGCGGTCTATATTTCCGTTGAAACGACGGATAAGACCTTTACCGTAAAGACCTACAACGTTACGACCGATGCAGAGGGCAATCAGACCGATGAACTCATCGACGAGTACACGATGACAAGAAAAGTCGATTGCACCGAATCCGGCGATCATGACTTTACCTATACCAACGGTAAATTCGTCTGCGCCGTCTGCGGCTATAAGACCGACGATTATACCGGCTTCGTCCGCGATGCTGCCACCGGCAAAAAGATGTACGCCTTCGGCGGCACAATCGCCAAGGACAGATGGATTCCCGTAGGCGACGACGTTTATCGCGCAGGCGCGGACGGATATCTGCTGACCGGCACGCAGGACGTGACCGAGGAGGTCTACGGCGGTAGAGACGAGCAGAGCGCAAGTTATCTGCAGGTATTCAAGAAAGTTATGACCCTGACCTACAAGTTTGACGACGACGGCAAACTTGTCGAGGACGCGATCTACAGAGACAACAATACCCCCGACAAGAAAGCCAACCTGCCTTACAGTGAATATTGTATCCATGCGGGACGCATGATCTATGACCAGTGGTCGCAGATCGACGGCAAGTGGTATTTCTTCGACGGCACCCGTACAGAAGGCGGCGAAGTCCGCTTGGGCAAGAAGCTGAAAGGCTACGTATGGAGACATGATTATAAGTATGTCTTCGATAAGACCACCGGCGAACTGCTGCGCGGGGCATGGACGGAGGAAATCAATATCCGAAAGACCGTCGGCAACAATACGGATAATTACGATAAGAACCTTGTCATTAAGGGCAGTAAGTATCTGTGGGCAGGACAGGAAGTTTCCGGCTGGCTGTATACGGATAAGAATGATAACCGTGTCTTTGACGCAAGCAAGGCGGCAAAAACCCGCTATTTGGATCCCGACAATAACAATATCGTTGCAGTCGGCGAGACCACCATTGACGGAAAGATTTATATCTTTGACGAGACGACCGGCGTGTTGATCCATGAGGGTGCGCATAACAAACAGTGGGTTACCACGAAAGCCGCGACATGTACTGCAGCCGGCACAAGAGTACAGAAATGTACCCTTTGCGGCGAGGTTTACGCAACAGAGACCGTTCCCGCGCTGGGACATGACGAGGGTACGCTTGTGATTGTCAAGGCGCCGACCTGTACGCAGCCGGGCGTTGCCCGCCGTGTATGTACGCGCGACAACGTGGTGCTCGGTACTGAGGAAGTTCCCGCGACCGGACACAGTTTCGGCGAGTGGAAGGTCGTCAAGGCGCCCACTGTGGACGAGACCGGCGTAGAGGAGAGAATTTGCGCCATTGACGGCGTTAAGGAGACCCGCGGTATTCCGAAGCTGGATCCCGAAAAGCCCTCCGAGACCACGCAGCCTGCGGAGCCCGTCGAGACGACAGCGCCTGCGCAGCCCATCGAGACGACAGCGCCTGCGCAGACCATCGTGACTGAGCCTCGCACCACCGAGCGTAACGATGAGATCAGAACCGTCAAGGTCGGCGTTGTCGGCGATCTGAATCAGGACGGTAAGATCAATTCCGCAGATGCGCGCTTGGCGCTTCGCATCAGCGCAAGACTGGACGTACCCGATGCATACAGACTTGTAGCTGCCGACGCTGACGGCGACCGTTACATCAAGTCTTCCGATGCTCGACTGCTGCTCAGATATGCGGCGAGACTGCTCAAGAACGATGAAGAGCCGAATATCATCGGTTACGACATCGTGAAGGTATCCATCATCAGAAACGGCGTTACCGCTGTTCCCGATTATCTGGAATATCTGACAAAAGCGTCTGCGTAATAAAACCCAAAAAACGAAAAACGGCTTGCCGCGAGGTAAGCCGTTTTGATATTTCCAGGAAGCGTCTCCGTTTTCTATGAAATATAAAAGATTTTAACGCCCGCCGAACCGACCGGGCAGGGAGACGCGGTGGGTGATACGCCGTAGGCGCTCTCCTTATAAAGACCGTTTTTTTGAAAGGACTGTTTTTCTTATTTCTTTGTTCTGTTTTTATGATAAATCGTCATGAGACCGTCCAAAATGAGATCGGGCGCTATGGTGATCTCCCTGTCGCAGAACTTTACGATCCGTGGCGCAAGTCCGCCGGTGGCGACGATGGACGCCGCAGGTTTGCCCATTTCCGTTTCAATCCTTGCGCACAGACCGTCCAGCATACAGGCGGTGCCCAGCACGATCCCCGCTTGCATGCTCTTTGCAGTGTTGGTGCCGATGGCAGTTTTCGGCGTATCCAGATACAGCGACGGCAGCAGCGAGGCGCCGCTGCTTAATGCGTTGAGTGAGAGCATCACGCCGGGGCTGATGGTGCAGCCTAAAAAAGCGCCGTCTGTATCAAGCACGCTGATTTTCGTTGCTGTGCCCAGATCTAAAATCAGGCAGGGCAGGGGATACCGCCCCACTGCGCCCACCGCGGTGCATACAAGATCGGCGCCCAACTGCGCGGGATTTTCTATTTTTATATTCAACCCGCTCTTGACGCCGGGTCCCACCACCAAAGGGCGCTTTTTGGTAATTTTTTCCGCCGCATAGGCAAGGCTTTCCGTTAATTCCGGGACAACGGAGCTGATTGCCGCGTCGGTTACTTCATTGATGTTGACATGATATAAGGACAGTATCTGAATGATCTCTGCGCCGTATTGGTCTGCAGTGCGGCCACGATCGGTGGCGATGCGGGCGGTGAAGGTCAGCCGCGTCCCCGTGTGGCAGCCGAATGTGATGTTGGAATTTCCAATATCAATGGTAAGAATCATAGGAAAACGCCTTTCTTCTTGTATTTTTGCGGAAACAGTGGTATGATGGTAAAAATGAAAAGGAGTGATCGTGATGAAGATCGGATGCATCGGCTGCGGAAATATGGCGAAACCCATTTTGAACGGGATCGCGTCGTCCGCAATTGCCGCACCTGAAGATATTTATGTAACAGATGTGAATAGAGACGCGCTGAAAACCTTTTGCGAAGCGTGCGGATTGCGCGTATCCACGCAGGAGGAAATCCTCTGCGCCTGCGATACCGTAATTCTTGCGGTGAAACCGCAAATTTTGCCGGAACTTCTGCCGCAGACTGCCGAAGCCGTCAACCGACGCGACCTCCTTGTGATCTCCATTGCCGCCGGCAAGACGACGGATTATATTGGTTCATTCTATCACGAATCTGTCGCGGTTGCAAGAATTTTCCCCAATTTGAACGCAAAGGTGGGGGCTGCGGTATCCGCCTATTGCGGCAATCAAAACGTGACAGCGTCACAGCTGGAAACCGTAAAAACGATTTGTGAAAGCTTCGGCGCGGCATTTTACGTGCCGGAAGCGCAAATCAACATTTTCGGCGTTTTGGGCGGCTGCGCGCCGGCGTATACGTTTATGTATATTGACGCGCTTGCCGAGGCGGCGGCAGCGGCGGGTTTTGACCGCGCGTTTGCCGGCGAGGTCGCTGCAAAAATGGCGGAGGGCTCCGCAAAATTATTGGCAAGCGGCGGCGAATCCGCAGCGGAGCTGGTCAAAAAGGTCTGTTCACCCGGCGGAACAACGATCGAGGGGGTCAATAGTTTGTTAAACGACGACTTTGCGGGAATTGTTAAAAAAGCGTTTGATGCGTCGCTGCGCCGGGACGCGGAACTTTCCAAATAATTAATTTTTTTCAGAATAGCATATTTTTTGTGAAAACGCAAGACTGGGCGTACCCGACGCGTACAGACTTGTAGCTGCCGACGCTGACGGCGACGGCTACATCAAGTCCTCCGACGCTCGACTGCTGCTCAGATATGCGGCGAGACTGCTCAAGAACGATGAAGAGCCGAACATCATCGGTTACGGCATCTTGAAGGTATCCATCTTCAGAAACGGCGTTACCGCTGTTCCCGATTATCTTGATTACGCGGCACAGACCGTAGCATAAAATCAGCATCAGACTGCCGTACTTCCGAAAGGTTGTACGGCGGTCTTCCTGTGTTTTCCTTGTTTATATTTTTATATTCTCTATTGCATTTTTTTGTCGAATTTTATACAATATATTTGCTGAGTTCCCGGCTCAAATTTTCTCCGGAAAGGGAAGTTCTTCATGAAAAAAATGATTCGTATGACCTGCGCGTTTGCGCTGATTTTGATCGCGGCGGTACTATTTGCCGCAATCCCAGCAATGGCGGCGCAGAGCGGCAATATTGCCGATGATTTATACTGCCGGATTGACGACGCAGGTGCGGTTGTTGTGCATATGCAGCCGGGCAGAGATAACGGCAGGTATCTGTTTTTACCCGCCGGAGCGGATCTGACCGCGCTGACTTTTACCTACGACGAGGAAACTTATCAAAATGTGGCGTTGCAGACCGGCGATGCGTCTGTCTCGCTTCACAGCGGCGTGCCGGCGGATATATCCGGCCTGTGCGGCGACGCGGCGGAACCTGTGCTGACGGTTACAGCGATAAAGGGCGAGGAAGCACAGCGTTATGATGTGATTTTGATGAAGTCCTCCGAGCTCCGTTCGCTGCATCTTGTCAGTAAGGAGCCGGAAACCTACGGCAGAGCCTATGTCGATCAGAAAAAATCCAACGACAAGGCGTCCGGCACGGTGTATATCTACGGCAGCGACGGCGCGGAGGATTTCTCCGCGAAGCTTTCGCAAATCAAGGGCAGGGGCAATACCACCTTTACGGCTTTTCAAAAGAAACCGTATCAGTTGAAGTTAGATAAAAAAGCGGAACTGATCGAGGGCGCCGGAAAAGCAAAAAAGTGGGTGCTGCTCACCAATTCTTCCGATCCGACGCTGATGCGGAATGCGGTTACGCTGCAGGCAGCGGAAGAGATGGGAATTGCTTACACTTCCAAATTTGAGTTTGTCGATTTGTATTATGACGGCGAGTACCGCGGCAATTACATGCTGACCGAGAAGGTGGAGGTCAAGGAGAACCGGGTTGAGATTTCCGAGACCGATGATCTGATTGAGGACGCGAATAAAGAGAATCCTGCGTTGGAAAATCCTGTTGCGGTGACGGCGACAAGAACGAGTGGCGGGGAAAACGCAGCAGAGGAAAATACCGCGGGAACGGTGAAATATGTGAAGGATCTGATAGAACCGGCGTTCCCCACCGGGTGCGCGCATCAGGCGTATCTGCTGGAATTTGAACAGCCTGTCCGTTATCCGGACGAACTGACCGGTTTTGTCACCGACAGGGGAATTCCCATTGTCACTAAGACGCCGGAGTATATGACGAAGGATCAAAGCGTATTTATCGCCTCTTTTTGGCAGGAATTCGAGGACGCGGTCTACAGCAAGGACGGTTATAATGAGAAAACAGGGAAGTATTACTATGAATATTGCGATCTCGATTCCCTTGTAAAGTGCTATATTCTGAATGAGTTTGCAAAAAACAGCGATTACTATTTTACCTCCACTTACTTTTATTTGCCGGAGGAGGCGGATATGTTTCAGTGCGGACCGGTGTGGGATTATGATATAGCCTACGGCATCGGTTATGACTGGAACCGCGGGGAGCATTTGACCAGTCGAGAATACTTCTTTGCTGCGGAAAGGGACTTTGGCAATGGTTTAATCCAAATTGAGAGCTTCCGTGATGAGGTCAAAAAACAGATGTCGGAGAGCGGGGAAATGTATGCCGCGGCACACCATATGTTTGACGCAAACGGCGCGATCGATACCTTCGCTGAATTACTCGACGCCTCCCAGCGCATGAATTTTAAGCTGTGGGATATTTCCAATCAGGACGTCGATCCCGTGAAATTGGATAAGAACACCACTTATATCAGTGCTGTTGCAGGATTGAAAACATACGCTTCGGAACGTTTTCAATGGTTGGATACACAGATCACCGCGTGGGAAGGCGAACGCTATACCGTTCTGACCTACACGCTTGCGGCAAAGGTTCGTCAGATATTGTCCGCGTTGAAGCAGTTTATACATATACTGAAATATTTCTCCGCGGTTATGTAATAAAACATAAACGACTGTGCAGCTGAAAATATGGTTGCGCAGTCGTTTTTATGTGCTCAAACCGCATACGCTGTGATAAAACTCTGTATGTGTTGCATAAAAATTAAAAAAATCCCCGGAATTTGTTGCCTTTATGTGAATAACATGGTATAATCATTCGTACTATTTTAGGTTTGATTGGCATTTGTTCATGTCCTTGGGCCTAAAGTGTTGCAATATTCCTGAAACGGAGGTATGGTAATGACAGGTTCCAATGTGATTATCATTGTCACTATCGCGGTGTATCTGATCGGTATGATCGTTATCGGCGTTGTGATGTCCAAACGCAACAAAAGCTCCGATGATTTTTATCTCGGCGGCAGAAAGCTCGGTCCCTTTGTCACGGCGATGAGCGCCGAGGCTTCGGATATGAGCTCGTATCTATTGATGGGCTTGCCCGGTCTTGCGCTTGCCTGCGGTCTTGCTGAGGTTTCATGGACGGCGATCGGTCTGGCGATCGGTACATATCTGAACTGGCTGGTCGTGGCGAAACGGCTGCGTCGGTATTCCGCGAAGATCAAGGCGATCACGATCCCCGACTTTTTTTCAAAGCGCTTCGGCGACAATAAAAATGTGCTCAGCCTGATCGCGGCGCTGGTCATTATCATCTTTTTTATCCCATATACCGCATCGGGCTTTTCCGCGTGCGGCAAGCTGTTTAACACACTGTTCGGATTTGACTATGTGCCCGCGATGATCGTCAGCGCCATCGTTATCGTGCTTTATACCGCCATGGGCGGATTCCTCGCGGCTTCTACAACCGATCTGATTCAAAGCATCATTATGACCGTCGCATTGGTCGTTGTCGTTGTTTTCGGGATTAAGACCGCGGGCGGTTGGGATCAGGTCGTCGCAAATGCACAATCGATCCCCGGTTATTTGCATTTTACAAGTACATACAATGCCGTATCAAACGGCGAAGTGCCGTTTGGCGCGCTGTCGATCGCGTCTACGCTCGCGTGGGGCTTGGGCTATTTCGGTATGCCGCATATCCTGCTGCGGTTCATGGCGGTAAAGGATCCGAAAAAGTTGAAGATGTCCAGACGCATCGCGTCGATTTGGGTCGTGGTCGCGATGGCAGTCGCGGTTGTGATCGGCGTGGTCGGTTCGGCAATGATTGCCAACGGTTCTGTTGTCGGGTTGGAGGATTCCGAACGTATCATTGTGGCGATCGCCCATCTGATCAGTCAGCACGGCGCGCTTGCGGCAATCATCGGCGGTTTGATCCTTGCCGGCATTTTGGCGGCGACAATGTCCACTGCGGATTCCCAGTTGCTGGCTGCCGCGTCCAGTGTTTCACAGAACATTATTCAGGATTTCTTAAAAATCAAAATCTCCGCAAAAGCGGCAATGATAGCCGCAAGAATTACGGTTATACTAATCGCTGTGGTCGCCATGTTCCTCTCTCTGAATCCCGACAGCTCGATTTTCCGTGTGGTGTCCTTTGCTTGGGCAGGGTTCGGCGCGGCGTTCGGACCGGTGGTGCTGTTCGCGTTGTTCTGGAAGCGCACCAACAAGTGGGGCGCACTTGCAGGCATGGTTACCGGTGGCGCGATGGTGTTTATCTGGAAATATATCGTGGCGGTAAAGTTTGCGGATACTATTTTGAATATCTATGAACTTCTGCCCGCGTTTATCTGCGCGTCAGTCATGATCGTTGTCGTCAGCCTACTGACCAAAGCGCCCGAAAAGGATATTGTCGATACCTTTGAGAGCGTTAAGACAATGACGGACGACGATGCGACAGCTGCTGAGGTATAAAACAGGCTGTTGATTTGTCGTAGGGAAGCGGCGCTGCACAGGCGCCGTTTCCTTTTTGTATGCGATAGGAATCAGTTACCGGAATTTGCGGGCAGTTCTCGGCATGCGAATTTCCGCCAGATGTAGAAAACTGTAAAAATAGGTTGACTTTTTCTTGATTTGGCATTATATTTATACTAATATATTAATTTTAGAACGAAGGGTTGTCATAATTGGAAAATAACGTTATTATTGACCTTAAAGGTATTTCCATCGCATTTGACGGTGAAACGATTCTGGATAATCTCAATCTCTCCATTCACGATGGGGAGTTTATAACCTTTCTCGGTCCCTCGGGCTGTGGAAAAACAACGACACTTCGCATTATCGCGGGCTTTTTGGAGCCGGATAAGGGCGAGGTGATTTTCGACGGCAAAAAGATTAACGGTGTGCCTCCGCATAAAAGAAATGTCAACACCGTTTTCCAGCGTTACGCACTATTCCCGAACCTTAATGTTTACGAAAATGTGGCGTTTGGCTTGCGTTTGCGTAAGCTTCCCGAGAAGAAGATCAAGGAGAAAGTCCATGAAATGCTGGCGCTTGTAAATCTGAAAGGTTTTAGCAAGCGTCATATTTCCTCTCTTTCCGGCGGTCAGCAGCAGCGTGTGGCAATTGCCCGGTCTCTTGCTGTTGATCCCAAGGTCTTATTGTTGGACGAGCCGCTGGGGGCGCTGGATCTGAAACTGCGCAAAGACATGCAGCAAGAGCTGAAAGCAATCCAGAAGCGATTGGGGATCACCTTTATTTATGTGACCCACGATCAGGAGGAAGCACTCTCCATGTCCGATACGATCGTTGTTATGGACGAGGGAAAGATTCAGCAGATTGGCACGCCCATTGATATATACAACGAGCCGGAGAACGCTTTTGTCGCGGACTTTATCGGTGAGAGTAATATTGTAGACGGTATCATGCACAGCGACCGTTTGATTGAGATTGACGGCAAGAAATTTGAGTGTGTGGATAAAGGATTTTCCAAAGATGAAAAGGTGGACGTGGTTGTTCGTCCGGAGGATATTGATATTGTGCCGCTGGAGCGCAGCATGCTTACCGGCACAGTAACCTCGGTGACCTTTAAGGGAATTTTCTATGAGATCATCGTGGATATTGATAATTTTAAATGGATGATCCAGACAACCGATCAACAGGCGGTCGGCGATGTGATCAGCCTGTATATTGAGCCGGACGCGTTCCATATTATGAAAAAGTCCAAGTATTCCGGTCTGTTTGGCGACTACAGCTCTTTCAGCGAGGAATTTGATGAAATGTCAGACGTCAACGCCGTGGCGGACGAAAACGCGTAAGGAGGGCAAGCGTTGAAAAAGGGAACCTCTTTGGGGGCAAGGCTGCTTGCCGCCCCGCATCTCGTTTGGTCGGCGATTTTTGTCGTTGTTCCGCTGCTTGTTGTCGCATTTTACGCATTTACAGATTCTTCCGGCGCGTTTACCTTCAATAATATTAAAGAGATCAATAACTATGCCGGTACGTTTGCGCTTTCTATATGGCTGGGGCTTATCGCCACGGCGATTTGCCTTGTGCTTGCTTATCCTCTGGCGTATTTCATTTCCCAGTCGAAGTTCAACGTGCAGCAGACAATGATCACGCTTGTGATGCTGCCCATGTGGATGAACTTTCTGCTGAGAACTTATTCATGGATGACCATTTTGGAGAACAACGGTCTTATCAATACGTTTCTGACTTGGATAGGTCTGCAGCCGCTGCATATGATAAATACCAGAGGCGCAGTGGTGCTGGGTATGGTCTATGATTTTATACCCTATATGATCTTGCCCATCTATTCCGTTATGGTTAAATTGGATCATTCGCTTGTAGAGGCTTGTCAGGACCTCGGCGGCAACCGCATCGATGTGTTTCGCCGCGTGCTGTTGCCGAACAGCGTTCCCGGTGTCGTATCCGGCATCACCATGGTATTTGTACCCTCGGTCAGTACATTTTATATCTCCCAAAAGCTGGGCGGTACAAGCACAGCGCTGATCGGTGACGTTATCGAAAGCAAGTTTATGACCTCCAATAACTACCACGGCGGCGCGGCGCTGTCTTTGGTGCTGATGGTGCTGATATTGATCTGCATGGCGGTCATGAACAGATTCTCCGGTGAAGATGATCTTGAGAACGGGAGGCTGACTGTATGAAACAGAAACGTTCCGTCCTGCTCAAAATTTACGCGGCGCTTATTTTTATATTCCTGTACGCGCCGATCTTGGTGCTTGTTGTGTTCTCATTTAACAGCTCCAACAGCACCGCGCAGATGAGCGGTCTTTCTCTGAAATGGTATTCTGAGCTGGCGCACGATTCCGCCACGCTGCAGGCGTTCAAAAACACCATGATACTTGCCGTTCTTTCCGCTGTGATCTCCGGTGTGCTGGGGACCGTCTCCGCGGTAGGGATCGATAACATGAAGCACAAGTGGTTGAAAAACGCGACCCGTGGCATTACAAATATTCCCATGATGAACCCCGATATTGTTACGGGTATTTCCATGATGTTGCTGTTTGTGTTTGCGGGCAGAATGCTGGGTAAGACCGGCGTGCTGGGATTTTCGACCATGCTGATTGCGCATATCACATTCTGTTTGCCTTATGTGATCCTTTCCGTGTTGCCGAAGCTGCGGCAGATCGACCCGAATCTTTCCGAAGCAGCGCAGGATCTGGGCTGCACGCCTCTGCAATCCTTTTTTAAGGTCGTGCTTCCCGCGATCCTTCCCGGCGTGATAACGGGCATTATGATGGCGTTCACCCTGTCTCTTGATGATTTTGTTATCAGTTATTTTGTCAGTGGTCCTGCGGCGCAGACGCTGCCGATCCGCATATTTTCCATGACGAAGAAGCGCGTAACGCCCGATATGTACGCGCTGTCAACGATCATGTTCTTCGCGATCCTCGTCCTGATGCTGCTGATTAACTACGCGCAGGTAAGAGGAGAGAAGAAAACAGCGGCAAAAAAGGCATAATCCGGCTTTGCAACCGGTTAATAATAAGTACAGAAAGGTCTGATACGAAATTGAAAAAGATTTTTGCGTTTTTGTCCGCGTTCATGCTGTTCGCATTCATGCCGGCGTCGGTATTGGCTGCGTCTGCCGCGGAAACATCTGTTGACCCCGAGTCTCTCCGGGGAACGACACTGTATGTGTATAACTGGGGTGAGTACATCTCAGACGGTTCAGAGGGCAGCCTTGACGTAAACAAGGAGTTCGAGAACCGCTACGGTATTAAAGTGGAATACACCAACTACGCAAGTAACGAGGACATGTATGCCAAGCTTCTCGGCGGGGGCGCGAATTATGACGTGATTATTCCCTCCGATTATATGATCGAGCGTCTGATTAAGGAAGACCTGCTTGAAAAGCTTGATTTTTCCAACATACCGAATTATTCTTATATTCCCGAGGAATACAAGGATCTGTTCTTTGATCCCGCTAACGAGTATTCCATTCCCTATACGTTCGGTATGGTAGGTCTGATATACAACACGGCAATGGTCGATGAAGAGATCGACAGTTGGGACGTAATGTGGGACGAGAAGTACAGCGGGCAGATCCTGAACTTTAACAATCCTCGTGACGCATTCGGTATCGCGCAGTATTATTTGGATATTGATATTAATACCGAAAATGTTGAGGATTGGCAGCGGGCTGCCGAAAAGCTCAAAGAGCAGAAGCCGCTGATTCAGTCCTATGTCATGGACGAGATATTCAATAAGATGGAAAACGGCGAAGCTGCGATTGCTCCTTATTATGCCGGCGATTTCCTGACAATGGCGGATAACAACGAGGATCTCGCGTTTGTGTACCCGAAAGAGGGAACGAACGTCTTTGTTGATTCCATGTGTATCCCCAAAGGTGCCCAGAATAAGGCGGCGGCGGAGCTGTACATCAACTTCATGCTGGAGACGGATATTGCGACAGCCAACGCGAATTTCATCTGCTACGGCTGTCCGCATACCGGAGTGCAGGCGTCTGACGACTATGATCTGAAGGGAGAGGAAGTGCTTTATCCTGCATCTGTCGATTTCAAGACGGAGTACTTCCATAATCTTTCCCCCGAGACGTTGTCGTTGATGACAAATCTTTGGGACGAGCTCAAAATTGACGGCGCAAACAATACTGCGGTTTATATTGCTCTGGTTGCAGTCGTTGTTGTTGTAATCGTGATCGCGGTAGTGAGTATCATTCGCAAAAAACGCCGTGAAAACGACAACTAAATGCTACCTTTTCCATAGCGCGGTCTTGCACCGCGCTGTTTTTGTATAATCCGTAAAAAATTATTTGAACATATAGGATTTTCCCCGGAAATATGTTATACTTGCCTTAAATCACATGGCTCGGATATGGAGGAGAACGTATGCGTTACTATATCGGTATTGACGGCGGCGGCACAAAGACCGAGATCGCGCTGTTTGATGAAAATAAAAATGTGATCGATACTGTCAGGGTGGCAGGCAGCAATCATGAAAATCTGGCAGGTTCGTTTGCCGAGGCGGCGGATATTTTGATGTCCGGTATGAATTTGTTGTTAGCCGCCAACGAGCTGAAATACGGTGATATCGCAGGCATTCTGATGGGGCTTGCGGGGATCGATCACCCGCACCAGCATGACGCGCTGGCAAAGATCCTTGCGGACAGAGGACTGCGGAATTTTCGCATTTATAACGACGGGTTTATTGTTGCCAAGGCAGGCTTGCCGGGTGGCGTGGGGATCGGCTATAACTGCGGAACGGGAACCTGCTGCAACTCCATCGATGATAACGGCAGTATGCTGCAGATCGGCGGATTCGGCGATCTGTCTGCGGATAAAGGCAACGGGCGCTGGATTGCGCGGCGGGTGTATAACAAGATTTACGATGATGTTTGCCTTGGGTTGACAGGGACGATGATGACAGAAACCTTCTGCAACCGTGCGGAGATTTCCCGTTCCCGCGACGCCATTGTCTCTGCCGTGTCGAATTTTGATGACGCGGAAACGGCGGAGGATTTTATTCGTCTGCTGATCGATCTGTTTTTTGAAGCGCTGTCCGCAGGAGATCCTACGGCGCGAGAGATTTGTGAGGAGATGGCGGAGCGCGGCGCGGAGTATATCTGCGCGCATTTGCAAACCCAGCAATTTGCCGCGGACGCGGTGTATGTCGTGCTCTCCGGTTCGATCCATACCAAGCTGCCTTCAGATCTTTATATTGCCGCGTTGGAGGCGCATTGCCGTGCGCGAACCGATAAGACGCTGCGATTTATAAAACTGGAGCAGCCGCCGGTTATGGGCTGTATTCATTGGCTGCTGGAGCGTGGGTAACTATGCGAAAACGATTATTTGATCTTCTGTCCGATTACGCGCAATCGGGTATGCAGCCCTTTCATATGCCGGGACATAAACGTCGGAACTTTGATTATCTGATCGGCGCCGACCTCGATATTACCGAGATTCCCGGCTTTGACGATCTGCACGATCCGTCTGAAATCCTGAAGGAATCGCAAACATTCGCAGCCGCGGTATTCGGGGCAAAACAGGCGTTTTATCTGATAAACGGCAGTACCTGCGGGATCCTCGCCGCCTTGTATACGGTTTGCAACAAGGGCGATCCTGTTCTGATGGCAAGAAACTGCCATTTGTCTGTTTATAACGGGGTAGAGCTGCTGTCGCTGGAACCGACCTATATATATCCTGTTTTTGATATGCAGCATGGGATTTACACGTCTGTGACGCCGCAGAGTGTTGAAGCCGCGTTGCAGAATTGTCCTGATGCGGCGGCGCTGGTGCTTACCAGCCCTACCTATGACGGCGTGACCAGCGATCTGCCGGCGATCTGCCGGCTGGCGCATGCCCACGACGTGCGGGTGATCGTCGACGCGGCTCACGGCGCGCACTTCGGTTTTGACGCGTATTTCCCGCAAGCAGCGGTTGCTTCCGGCGCGGATATTGTCATCACCAGCCTGCATAAAACATTACCGTCTCTGACCGGTACGGCGCTGGCGCTTTTAAATGATCCGGGGTTAGGGCAATCGTTTATGCATAGCTTGTCGATTTTTGAAACGTCCAGTCCGTCTTATCCGATGCTGGCGTCCATCGACGGCTGTGTGCATTTAATACAGGAGCATGGGAGCGTCCTTTTTTCAAAATGGGCGGACAATCTGCGCGCATTTCGTAACGATGCAAAACAGCTTGTTCATATTCAGGTGTTGGAGGAAAATGAAATCTCCGGCGCTTTCGGTTACGATCCCGGAAAACTTTTACTGTTCTGCGCCGGTATGCCCGGCAGGGAATTATATGCACAGCTGCGGGCACGGGGGATCGAACCGGAAATGTACGGCGCAAATTATGTGCTTGCCATGACGTCGCCTGCAGACGACGCGGAAAGCTTTTCTGCGCTTTTACAGGTGCTTTTTGATATTGATAAGCGTTGCAATACAAAAATGCGGAAAAGCGATAGTTTGTATCTGCCTGCGGGCGAAAAGGCGCGCGGCGTCTATGCGGCGATGCGCAGCGCGTATACCTGCGTTGGAATTGCCGCTGCCCGGGGAAAAATAAGCGCGGAATATATTTACGCTTATCCACCCGGCATTCCCGCCGTTGTTCCCGGGGAACGGATCACCGACGCGGTATTGCTATACATTACAGCCGCAGAACAATGCGGAATCAAATTCCGTCATAGCATATCGATAATCAATGAAATTGCGGTAACAGAATAATGAATGCATGGAGGAGAGCAAATGAAGCTGGAACTAAGAGATATTTATAAGAGCTTCGGTGAAAAGCAAGTGTTAAAGGGCATTTCCTTTACCGCCGAGGGCGGGAAAGCCTTTGGCTTACTCGGCAGAAACGGCGCCGGGAAGACGACGAGTATTCGGATTTTGATGCATGTGTTCCCCGCAGACAGCGGCGAGGTGCTGCTGGACGGTCTGCCCGTGGATTATAGCAATGTGGGATTTGGGTATCTGCCCGAAGAGCGCGGATTGTATCCGAAGAAGAAAATCATCGACCAACTGGCGTATTTCGCACAGCTGAAAGGTATGAAACGTGCCGACGCGGTTCGCGCGATTGACGGCTGGCTGGAAAGGCTCGGCATGTCGGAGTATCGGGAGAAAAAGCTGGAGACCCTATCCAAGGGCAATCAGCAAAAAATACAGCTGATCACCGCCCTTGCTCATGACCCGCAGATCATTATTCTTGACGAGCCGTTTTCGGGGTTGGATCCGGTAAACGCAATGCTGCTTAAAAATGTGGTTTTTGAGGAGATTGCCAAGGGGAAGATCGTACTGTTTTCCAGTCATCAAATGAACTATATTGAGGAATTTTGCGACAATATCGCAATTCTGAACGACGGAAAAATCGCTGTACAAGGGGCGCTGCGGGCGATCAAGCGCAGCTACCCGCGGGATCGGTTGATCGTTCGATCCAAGGATTGCGACAGGATTCTGGCAGATGCATCGTACGCATGCGCGTCCTACGGGGAGGGCGCATTGATGCTGCACCTTTCTGCCCCGTCGGAAAAACAGTCGGTCATGCGTGCGCTGGCGGAGCGCTATGATATTGATGAGATCAAGGTTTTTGAACCGTCTTTAAACGATATTTTTGTGGAATATACAGGGGATAACGGGGGGGATGCGCGATGAAGCAGTTCGGAACAATTTTTAAATTTGAACTTGTCAGCCTTATGAAAAATAAGATCTTTGTGGGGATTACCGTGTTTTTGGCCGTTGTGATTGCCGCCGTCATGTTCTTTCCTCGTATTACTGACACATTTGATGTCGAAACGCCGGACTTTGACAGAATGAATCATGAGAACGCATATAATGGCGTTGATGACGGCAGACCGGTGATGGCAATCGCCGCCGGGACGCGAGAGATTGCGGAAGAAGTCTCCGTTGCGTTTCAATCCGCGTTTCCGTCCTATATCGTCAGCATTGTCAATAACGATCCCGGGCAGATTGCTGAAATGATCACGACGGGTGACGTGGAGTGCGCGTTTGTGTTTGATTCTCTGATTGCTTACAAATACTATGTAAACGATCTTTCTATGTACGACACCGTGACATCTGAGGCAGACGCGGTACTGCAAAACCTGTATTATACCGACGCCATGGTGCAAAGCGGTATAACGGCGGCGCAGGCGCAGGAAATTTTGGACATGGAGATCGAAAGCGAAACAGTGTCCCTCGGCGAGGATCAGATGCAGAATTTCTTCTATACTTATATTATGATTTTCGCATTGTATATGGTGATTCTCCTGTATGGGCAGATGGTTGCCACCAATGTGGCAACAGAGAAAAGTTCCCGCGCTATGGAGTTGCTGATCACCAGCGCAAAGCCGGTCAGCATGATGTTCGGCAAGGTCATTGCTTCGGCATTGTCGGGGCTTGTGCAGCTGGTTGCGGTATTCGGCTCGGCGCTGCTGTTCTATAATCTCAACAAGGAGTATTGGGCGGGCAACATGATCGTTGATTCGATCTTCAATATTCCGCCGTCACTGCTGGCGTTTATGCTGATGTTCTTTATCCTTGGGTTTATACTATACGCTTTTTTATACGGCGCAATCGGCTCCACGGTCTCCAAATTGGAGGAAATCAATACCGCGGTCATGCCGGTCACATTCCTGTTTATTATCGGCTTCTTTGTGGTGGTGTTTTCGCTATCCAGCGGCAATGCGGATAATCTCGCCATGCGGATTTGTTCCTATATCCCGTTTACCTCGCCCATGGCGATGTTCTCCCGTATCGCGATGACGTCGGTAGCGCCCTATGAAATTGTCATCTCAATCGCAATTCTTTCGGCGTCTGTGGTCGGCGTCGGTATCGTGTCGGCAAAGATTTACCGTGTGGGCGTGCTGCTTTACGGCAATTCGCCGAAGCCCGCCGCGCTGTTAAAGCTCATCAGGCAGAAGTAGGAAGCGCTCTTGAAACGCGGTTCAGCGTCGCATAAAATTGCAATTTGCGCAGGTTTTTATGTAAAAAACCATTGGCTTTCGAGAAGGCTTCTCAAGGCAGTATTTTTGAACCAAGGGAAATGACGTATATTTTCCCCGCTTGTAATTGAATAAGACAAAAAGAGCCGAAAGAGTCATCTCTGCTTATACTCTTTCGGTTCTTTTATAAATGTATGGGCTAAATTGAAAACCTGCGGTTTTCAGCGAAATTCAGCTTCGCCGTTAGCTCGGCGAAGCCGAATTTCGCTCGCCGTCAGGCGAATTTAGCTGCGGCGCGGCGGAATCAGGCGTTTGCTTTTGCCGCTTCCTTATCCGCGAGGAAGTCGTTGATCGCTTTTAAGACGTCGTCTGCGTCCAAACCGTGTACCATGCACGCGTCTTCCAGCGATTCTCCGATGGAAGAGGGGCAGCCGACGCAATGCATACCGCACTGCATCAGCAGCATGGCGATGTCCATATCATACTGCAGCATTTCACCCATGGTGGTCTCTTTTGTAAATTCCATAGTATTTATCCTCCGTATTCTTGTTCCCTGAATATCATATCCCTTTTTTGGGAAAAGTCAAGGCTTAATCCGCAATTTCATAGCCTGCGCCGGTGATGGCAGCGGAAATTTCGCTGTCGGAAACCTCTTTGCTCAATGTCAGATCGACGGTGGCTTTTTCATGGCTTGCAACCGCGCTTTCAATACCGTCAATATCCGTCAACGCCTTGGAAACTCTTGCCTCACAGTGCGGGCACATCATACCATTGACATGGATCGTCTTTGTCTGCATAACTGTATCCTCCTTTTTTACTGGTTCTGTATTTATGATACCGGTGGAAACCGTAATATCCTGTTTGCGGCGACGCTTGCGGTCGCGTTTGGTGCTGTAGAGCTTAAACAGATTCAGCCGCAGCGCATTGGTGACAACAAAGAAGCTGGACAGACTCATTGCCGCCGCGCCGAACATGGGATTCATCTGTAGTCCAAAAACTCCCGCAGCCAGCGGAATGCCGATAATGTTATAAATAAACGCCCAAAACAGATTTTCGTGAATATTGGTCAGCGTCGCGCGGCTCAGCCGTATTGCAGCCGGTACGTCGGAAAGCTTGCTGTTCATCAATACAACATCCGCCGCGTCGATAGCAACGTCGGTGCCCGCGCCGATGGCAATGCCGGTGTCCGCGCCCGTCAGGGCAGGCGCGTCGTTGATACCGTCGCCCACCATGGCGGTCTTGCCCTGCTGCGAGAGCTTTCGGATCACGTCCGCCTTGCCGCCGGGCAGCACGCCCGCGATCACTGCGTCTACGCCCGCCTGCTTGCCGATGGCGTTGGCGGTCTTTTCGATATCGCCGGTCAGCATCACGACCGTAACGCCCATATCCCGCAACTCTTTAATCGCCCGTGGGCTGTCCTCTTTTATCACGTCCGCCACCGCGATCATGCCGAGCAAGGACGTATCCTTTGCAAAGAACAGGGGCGTTTTTCCCTGCGCCGCAAGCGTTTCCGCCGCGGCTCTGACCGAAGCGTCTGGCGCACCGACTTTCGATTCTATAAATTTCAGATTACCGCCAAACAGCGTCGCCCCGTTGCTCTTGGCGGTCAGCCCGTTGCCGGGAAGGATCTCGAAATCCGTGACCGCCGCTGCTTCAAGCTGCTCCTGCTTTGCGCGCGTATTGATCGCGCCCGCCAGCGGATGTTCGCTCATTCTTTCAAGCGTGTATGCGGCTTGCAGCAGTTCTGTTTCTGTTATGCCTGCGGCAGGGAGTATATCCGTAACTTTCGGCTGCCCGACGGTAATGGTACCGGTTTTGTCCAAGGCGACGATCTCCGCCTTACCGGCATTTTCGAGCGCGACCGCATTTTTAAACAGGATACCGTGCTTTGCGCCCACGCCGTTGCCGACCATGATCGCGACAGGCGTCGCCAGCCCCAGCGCGCAGGGGCAGCTGATCACAAGAACGGATATGCCTCTTGCCAGCGCCGTGCCCACGTCCTTGCTGAGAAACAGCCACACGATGGTCGTGACCACCGCAATGGCGATGACCGCGGGCACAAAAACGCCGGATACCTTGTCGGCGGCTTTTGCGATCGGCGCTTTCGTTGCTGCCGCGTCGCTGACCATCTGAATGATTTGGGAAAGGGTCGTGTCCTGTCCGACGCGGGTGGCTCTGCATTTCAAAAAGCCCGATCTGTTGATCGTCGCGGCAGATACCTCGTCCCCGACGGTCTTATCCACAGGAATGCTTTCGCCGGTCAGCGCGGATTCATCGACTGCGCTTGCGCCTGCCAGCACTGCACCGTCGGTGGGTATGCTTTCACCGGGGCGAACAATAAATATATCTCCCGTTTGTACCTGCGCGATCGGCACGGTTGTTTCCTCGCCGTTAATTTCCAGCACCGCGGTTTTCGGAGCAAGCTTCATCAGGCTTTTCAGCGCGTCGGTGGTTTTGCCTTTGGAGCGGGACTCCAGCATTTTGCCAACCGTAATCAGCGTCAGGATCATGGCGGCGGATTCAAAGTAAAATTCATGCATCCATTCCATCGCGGCTTGCGCGCCGCCGTGTACCTGCGCGTAGGTCATGGCAAACAGGGCATAGGTGCTGTAGCCGAATGCTGCCGAGGCGCCCAACGCCACAAGCGTGTCCATGTTCGGCGCGCGGTGCAGCAGCGCTTTGAAACCGCTGATAAAAAACTTTTTGTTGATCACCATGATGACGACGGTCAGTAAAAGCTGCGCCAGCCCCATGGCGACATGATTATCGTCGAAAAAGCGGGGCAGCGGCCAGTTCCACATCATGTGCCCCATGGAGAAATACATCAGAACAAGAAGAAAACCCACTGAGCTGATCAGTCTGCGCTTTAACGCCGGTGTTTCCGTATCCTTTAATTCGTCCGCCTGCGAGGATAACGCGGTATTTTCAGGCGCGGCGTCTTTTTTTGCTGCGCCGTAGCCCGCCTGTTCCACCGCGGAAATGATCGCCGACGGAGACGCCGTCCCCTCGACGCCCATGGAATTTGTCAGCAGATTGACCGCGCAAGACGTCACGCCCGGCACGGCGTTGACTGCCTTTTCCACGCGCGCGCTGCAGGCGGCGCAGCTCATACCGGTCACATGATATTGTTCCATCGGATCACCCGCTTTATTTCATTAATTTCTGTAAAGTCGCTACCAGCTCGTCAACGGTCTCATCCTTGCCGCTGCGAATATCGTCGGCAACGCAGGTTTTGATATGATTTGCCAGCAGCTGCTTGTTAAATGCGTTCAGCGCGGCTGTCACCGCCGAGACCTGCATCAGTATATCGGTACAGTAAGCGTCCTTTTCCACCATGCCCTTGATCCCGCGAATCTGTCCCTCAATGCGGTTCAGCCGGTGGATCAGGCATCTGTATTCCTCCTCGCTGCGCTCTTTGGTCTTTTTTGAGCAGCAGACGCAATTTTTATTGCAGTCCATATTGACGACTCCTTTAATACCCTCGTTGGGTATTTTGTGCTCTCCTATATTATACCCCCAGATGGTATTTGTCAAGGCATTTTTTTTGATATTTTTTGACAAATTTTAACAACCTATAAATGCCGTTTAAAATGATTGGAAAATGACCGTTTGGCAACAGTTTCTGCATTGACAAACATTCCATACGGATTTATACTTTGATTAAAGAATAAATTTTATGCATTTACGGGGGAATTGTGTATGAAAACATATACATTCTTGAAAAAAACAGCAGCGCTGCTTGCGGCGGTGCTGGTCGTGCTGCTTGCGGCGCCGAATCTGCGCGTTATGTCCTACGCGCAGGGGGATCTTGCGACCTCGTTCAGTTTTAACGGCCGCGCGCTTACGCTGACCGCCGCGCAGGGCAGCGCACAGTATTATGAAGTGCCCGCCGGCTACAGCGGGTATACGATCACCGCCATCGGCGAAAATGCGTTCAGTGCGGTGGACGGGCTGAGCATGATTCGGATTCCTGCCTCGGTCTCGCAGCTGGGCAGGCATGCGGTCGGTTACTTTACAAACGGAAACAGACGGGAGAATTTTTTGATTTCCGGCGATTCCGGCTCTGCGGCGGAACGGTACGCCATGGCGAACGGTTTTGATTTTATCTCCCTGACAGAAACCGCGCCGCTGTCAGCGGCGGACTATGCCGCGCCTGTGACGGCGGACGGATACGCAGACAGCGGACTGACGGCAATCGGCAAACTTTCCCGCGCCGAAATCCGTGCGCTTTTGCAATTTGAAACGCTTGCAAACCCGGAAAATATCTACGCGACTGTGCCGTCGGTCTCTGCGCCGCATACGAGCGGGGCGGTGCGAAGCAATGTAAAGAATATTGCGCTGCGACGTATGAACGTATACAGACAGCTTGCGGGACTTCCCGATGTTGCGTTTAACGCATCGTATGAACAGCCTGCGCAAAACGGCGCGGTACTGCTTGCCGCCATTGACGGCGGTCTGACCCATACGCCCGCGAAACCCTCGAATATGGAGCAAAGCTTTTATGATGTCGGCTATACCGGCACAAGTCACGGCAATATTGCGATGATGTACGGTGTGGATACCGATCTTGATCCTCTCAGCTATTCGGTTGACCTTTGGATATATGATTCCGACAGTTATAATATCGGCACGCTGGGGCACCGCCGATGGTTCCTGAATCCGACCATGGCATATACTGCTTTCGGCGCGGCAAGATCGCTGCAGGGTACGACTTATACCACCGCCTATGCGTTTGATCGCAGCGGCAGCGGCGGCGCGTATGACTTTATCTCCTGGCCGTCCTCCGGTAATTTCCCCACGGGTACCGATCTGTTCTCTGCCGACACGGCGTGGAGCGTGACGCTGAACCCGTCGGTTTACGCGACGCCCGACGCCGGGCGCGTAAAGGTCACGATTACGGATCCCGCCGGACAGCGGCATTTGTTCGGCTACGGATTGAATGAAAACTATTTTACAATCAATACCGGCGGATACGGCGTGAGCAATTGTATCATTTTCCGCCCGCAGGATATTGGGTTCCTGTACGGTAATTATACCGTGGAAATCAGTGGCTTGCGGTATGCGAACGGCACGGAAACCTCGCTGAAGTATGACGTAAATTTCTTCCTGCCCGACGGCGTCAAATATACAGCAGACGAGCTGAAGGTCAAATACGGGCTTGCGCCTGCGCCCACGACCACGGATGCACCCACAACTACGGAAGCACCGACAACCACAGAAACGCCCACGACCACAGAGGCGCCAACAACAACGCAGCGCCCGATCACCACGCAGGCACCCACCGCAACAGAAATTCCCACGACGACAGAAGCCCCGATTCCTGTTGAAATTCCCACCACGACGGAAAATCCGACAACAGCGCCCAATACCACCGCAGTCT
>JAFVBH010000066.1 GCA_017480115.1 Clostridia bacterium | reverse complement strand
TTATAAGTGAAACGTATCCTATTGTGTTTGTTTTTGATAAAAACCTAATAAGTATTCGCAATGTTTGCTCTGTGTTTTTCTATGATCGGGTACGGGCGGAGCCCGTCCGCAATTATTCATTTTTCATCATTCATTTTTCATTTCTGATTTAGCTGCTACGCAGCTAAATCAGAATTTAAAAACAATGTTTAAAACTCCCCGCTTCGGCACAAAATAGCTACAGAACCAATGAAAGGAGATTTCTTATGGAAGTACGCAGAGGGGACATTTATTACGCTGATCTCAGTCCCGTTGTAGGCTCGGAGCAGGGCGGCATGCGACCCGTACTTATTGTTCAGAACGACACAGGCAACCGCTACAGTCCTACGGTGATCGCGGCGGCGATCACAAGCCGTAAATATAAAACGCAGCTGCCGACCCATATCAAAGTGGACGCCGGCGGCTGCGGGCTGCAAAAGGATTCGATCATATTATTAGAGCAAATACGGACGCTGGACAAAAGCCGTTTGCGCGATAAAATGGGGACGCTGGAAACACCGGATATGCGCAAAGTCAACGAAGCGTTATCGGTGAGTTTTGGATTGTAAATTCTGATTTAGCTGCGCAGCGGCTAAATCAGAATTTAGGTAGGAGGGAAAAGGGAGGAGGTAGGAGGTTCGGAAATCGCTGCGCGATTTGGATTTATAGACGAATTGGCGGCAACGGGTAGCACGGTGCACTGCGCCGTTTAAATTTCGCAACGATGGGACAAATTTGGGCAGAGGCACATATACCCCTCGTTGCGGAATTTTTATAATGAGGCGCGACAGCGCCCACCATATGGAAAGCCGGGTAGATCAGCATGCCTTTCCCCAGTATTTTCCGTTTGCCGCATGATTAAATGGCAAATGAGCCGCCGCGTCCGGCGGACGGGGCAGGCGGTGCATTTGCAGGAAGGGACACAGAGCATTGCGAAGCGCTCCAAGCGAGCAAGGCGACAATGTCCCTGACCGTCTCGCCCTGCGCCGTGCTACCCCGTGCGCCCGACTGCGCCGATAAATCAGAATTTACTTTTCCCCAAAAATATGCTATTCTATATAAAAAACCAAAAGGAACGCTCACATGATACGATTATGCTTTGTCTGCCACGGCAATATTTGCCGCTCGCCGATGGCGGAATTTATTATGAAGGACATTGTCGCAAAGGCGGAGCTTTCGTCGCTGTTTCACATTGAATCCCGCGCGACCCATACCGATGAGATTCTGAACGGACGCGGCAGCCCGATTTACCCTCCCGCGCAGGCACAGCTGCGCAAACACGGCATAAAATTCGACAATAAGCACGCGCAGCAGCTCAAAAAATCAGACTATAACAACTACGATCTGTTTCTCGGCATGGACGGCGAGAATCTTACATATATGCGCAAAATTCTCGGCGCGGACCCCGACCGCAAGATCCGCAGGCTCATGGATTATACGGCGCGGGGCGGCGATGTTTTCGACCCATGGTACACGCGGGATTTTGACCGTGCGTTTCTGGACATTTCCGACGGCTGCCGGGCACTGCTGGACGCCGTCGGACAAAAATGATCGCATACCGTAAATTTCAGAAGAAAAGTGTTGCATTTTTCCGCTCTGAGACCGTATAATAGAGACAATAGGTTGACAGCAGCCTAAGGCAGGAGGAATTTTTCATGAACAACATCTGGCATTCCATGTCGCCCGACCGTGTGACGCCCGAAGATTTTATGGCAGTCATCGAGATTCCCAAGGGCAGCAAAAACAAATATGAGTTGGATAAAGAAACAGGTCTGATCATGCTGGATCGCATTCTTTATACGTCCACCCATTATCCCGCAAACTACGGCTTTATTCCCCGAACCTACGCCGACGATTTCGATCCGCTGGACGTACTGGTACTCAGCAGCGAGCCGCTGCACCCGCGCATTTTGGTCAGATGTTATCCCATCGGTGTGATCCGCATGCTGGATAACGGCCGCGGCTATGAAAAGATCATTGCGGTGCCGTTCTCCGATCCCATGTACAACAGCTACCGGAGCATTTTTGCGCTGCCGAAGCATACATACGATGAAATGACGCACTTTTTTTCCGTCTACAAAACGCTGGAAAATAAAGAAACCGTGGTGGACGAGGTACAGGACAGAGACGCGGCGGTGCAGATCATCTCCCGCTCCATCGAAAGCTATGACGCAAAGTTCGGTAGCGCTCAGGACGAGTAGGAAAAGCAAAAGGTGCGCAAAACGCACCTTTCTTTCATTTATTCGATTCGTTTTCAGCTGCGCCGCGCCTTGCGCCGGCTTATAAGCAGTCGCGCTAGATATATCACGCTGAATATCGCCGTAAGCGCAAGACACGCGCTTTTGGCGACAGTCATGCAGCTTGCGAATGCAGCCAGATTTTTTGACGGCGCCATGCTGCGCAGCATGCAGATCGAGCAGATATTTTCCGCATAGTCGAATACCGCCATAAACAGCGGCAGCAGCAAAACCTTGGATACGCGCTTACGCAGCGCGGCAAACAGAAATACAAAAAACACGGTATATGCGACAGGATAGATAAAATCCAGCGGCAGCTGCATATGCAGATAAATTTTTCTGCCGGATTCGCCGAGCGCCGCAAGAAACTGCAGCGCCGTCTCATAGCTGTAGCCAAAGGACTGCATATCGAAGCAGCGGATCCCGCCGGTGTTCTTTTCGATCATCGGAATCAGCACAAGATTCATCACGCCGCAGATCGCCGCCGTCACAACGCCGGATCCCCAAAGGATAACCCGGTTATTTCTTCTCAGCAATAAATTATCGATTTTTTTCATACAGACACCTCTGCGTCTATCTCACGCCGCAGACAACATAACAACCGGCAAATAGCCGTAATCATGCAAGGAGCGTTACAATATGTTATTTCTCGAGTATCCAAAATGCACGACCTGCCAAAAAGCGAAAAAATGGCTGGACGATCACGGTATCGCCTATACAGACAGGGATATAAAAGAACAGAACCCCACCTATGAGGAATTGAAAGCGTGGTACACGCAAAGCGGACTGCCGCTGAAAAAATTTTTTAATACCAGCGGACTTCTGTATAAATCCTTGGGATTAAAGGACAAACTGCCGACCATGGGCGAGGACGCTCAGCTGCGCCTGCTTGCCACAGACGGTATGCTGGTCAAACGCCCGCTGCTGGTCACGGAAACCGCGGTACTTACAGGCTTCCGTCAGGCGGAGTGGGAAGAAAAATTCTGATTTAGCTGCGTAGCAGCTAAATCAGGAATGAAAAATGAATGATGAAAAATGAATAATTGCGGACGGGCTCCGCCCGTACCCGAACATAGAAAAACGAAGCGGACATTGCGAGTATTTATTAGGGTTTTATCAGAAACAAACACAATGGGATTCGTTTTATTTATTTTCATCTATAATGGCGGTTGCTTGCAACCGCACCGAAATCATGCATCATTCACCTTTCATCATTCATTAAATTCTGATTTATCGCAAAGCGATAAATCAGAATTTACAGTATATACACGCCGGAATTCAGCACCGCGAACTCCTTACCTGCGGATTGCAGATATTTATGTACCGGTTCTTCAAACTGCCGGTAATCGCGCACGGAAAAATCCGACAGATCGATGGTCTTAATACAGAACTTTTCCCTGTCGCAGATGTACAGCACGTTCTCGTATTCCGAGACGGACACGGGCTTTTGGAACGTGCCGGTGGAGCCGCCGCCGATGCGCATGACGACCTTATTTGCGGTGACGGAATAGCGGATCACCGCTTTCATATCCGGCACGACACTCCAGATATGTTTATTTTCCACCGCAATGTCCCTTGCCGGGCAGCCGTGATAGAGCAGATCGCCCGTCCATTTCAGCTCGCCGCTGCCGGTGAAAATACCCATCTCGCCGGTGGTGTAGATCACCGCCGCGCCGCCGTCGGGCAGTCTGCCCGCGTCGCAGGAGACGTAATCGCCCAGCTGCTTTTCAATGGGCTTAAAGGAACGCCCGAATTTATTCAGCAGGTAGACGCTTTTGGTGATGGGGGCAATTTGATTTTCCGCCACGTCATAGGCGTAGAAGGATACCTTGATCTCGCCGCCGTCCAGCTTTTCCTCCCGCACAAACAAAATGCCCTTGGAGAACTTCACGACGTCGGAAATATGGATCTTCAGAATTTGCTGCATTAAGCTTCAGCTCCGAATTTAGTTGTGAGGGTGTCCATAACGTATTCCGCAAATTCGCGGCAGGTCGCGCCGTCGCTTCTGCCGGTGATGGTCAGCTTCTTTTCCTCAAACATGCAGTAATCCAGCGCCTTTTCCAGCCGGACGGACTCCTCGATCCTGCCGATATGAGAAAGCAGCATCGCAGAAGCGCGCAGCATGGAGCAGGGATCGGCGTAAATGTCTCTGCCCTCGTCCACCATACGGGGCGCGGAGCCGTGGATCGCCTCAAACATCGCGTACTTTTTGCCGATATTCGCGCTGCCCGCCGTGCCGACGCCGCCCTGCATCTCGGCCGCCTCGTCGGTGATAATATCGCCGTACAGATTGGGCAGAATAAAGACCTTGAAGTCTTTTCTGCGCTTTTCGTCGATCAGCTTGGCGGTGGTGATGTCGATATACCACTCGTCGGTGATGATGTCGGGATATTCCCTGCCGATGTTTTTGCAAAGGTTCAGGAATTTGCCGTCTGTCGTCTTGATGACGTTCGCCTTATTGATGATGGAGACACGCTCCTTGCCGTTGTTCTTCGCATATTCATAGGCGAGCCGCGCGATACGCTCGGTACCCTCGGTGGTGGTAACGACGAAATCCATGGCAAGCTCGTCGCTGACGTTCACACCCTTGGAGCCGACGGCATACGCGCCCTCGGTATTCTCGCGGAAAAACGTCCAGTCGATGCCCTGTTCGGGAATCTTCACCGGGCGCATGTTGGCGAACAGATCCAACGCCTTGCGCATGGCGACGTTCGCGCTCTCGATATTGGGTCTGCCGTCGCCCGCCTGCGGGGTGGTGGTGGGCCCCTTGAGGATCACGTCGCAGGCTTTCAGCTCCTCCAGCACGTCGTCGGGAATGGCTTTCATATGGGCGATGCGGTTCTCAATGGTCAGCCCGTCAATATCCTTGAAAACGATCCTGCCGCTGTCCACATCGTCTTTCAACAAATATTTCAATACATTCGCGGATTCCTTTGTAATAACGGGACCGATGCCGTCGCCGCCGCAAATGCCGATGGTGATTTTATCCAGCTTGGAAAAGTCCTTGAAATCGCCCTGCAGCTTGATCGCCTCGGCGCGCGCCTGCTGTTCCTCGGCAAGAGCGCGGAACGCCGCGACTGCCTTTTCAATATCATAACTCATGGTATATATCTTCCTTTCGGTTTTATTCCTCAACACTCGGCGCTTATTTTTGCTTCGCGATATAATTCAGGCAGCCGCCTGCCGCGAGGATCTCCCGCTGCCGCTGCGAAAAATCGGTGCTGACGGTGTATTCCAGACCTTTGGTCACATTTTTGACGACCACGGTATCGCCGCCGTCGATGGCGGCGCGAATATCCGCGAGAATCAGCTCGTCCTGCTCGTCAATGGTGTCGTAATCATCGGGATTGACGAAGGTCAGCGGCAGGATTCCGGAGTTGATCAGGTTCGCCTTGTGCATCCGGGAGAACGACTTCACCAGCACCGCGCGCACGCCCAAATACAGCGGCACAAGCGCGGCATGCTCTCTTGAGGAGCCCTGCCCGTAGTTCTGACCGCCGACGATAAAGCCGCCGCCCATCGCCTTGCAGCGTTCGGGGAAGTCCTTATCGCATACCGTGAAGCAGAAGTTGGACAGATGGGGCACGTTGGAGCGGAACGGCAGAATCTTCGCGCCCGCGGGCATGATATGGTCGGTAGTGATGTTATCGCCGACCTTGAGCACGACCTTTTTATCGATGGTGTTCTCCAACTCGTGTCCCTTGGGCACCTCCTTGATGTTGGGGCCGTACTCGATCTCGTGCGTTACCGCCTCCTCGGGCGTATAGGGCAGCTCGATCATATTGTCGTTGACGGTGAATGCCGTCGGCATGGTGATCACGGGGGCTTCGCCCAAATCGCGGGGGTCGGTCAGCACGCCCGTGATGGCGGAAACCGCCGCCGTCTCGGGGGAGACGAGATAAATACCCGCGTCCGCAGTGCCGGAGCGTCCCTTGAAGTTGCGGTTAAACGTGCGCAGGGAAATACCTGCCGAGCCGGGCGCCTGTCCCATACCGATGCAGGGGCCGCAGGCGGATTCCAGAATCCGCGCGCCCGCGTCGATCATGGCGGCAAGCGCGCCGTTGGCGGCGAGCATGTTCAGCACCTGCTTGCTGCCGGGAGCAATGGCAAGGCTGACGTCGGGGTGTACGGTCTTGCCGCGAAGAATTTCCGCGACCTTCAGCATATCAAAAAGCGACGAGTTGGTACAGGAGCCGATGCAGACCTGATTGATCTTCATGCCCGCGATCTCACTGACCTTCACGACCTCGTCGGGCATATGCGGCTGCGCGATCATGGGCGTGAGCGTATTCAGATCGATCGTGTATTCCTCATCGTAAACAGCGTCGGGATCAGAAGAAAGCGCGATCCAATCCTTCTCTCTGCCCTGCGCCTGCAAAAACGCGCGGGTCGTTTCGTCGGAGGGGAAGATCGACGTGGTCGCGCCAAGCTCCGCGCCCATATTGGTGATGGTCGCGCGCTCGGGCACGGACAGAGTCTTTACACCCTCGCCCGCGTATTCCACGATCTTGCCCACGCCGCCTTTCACGGTCATAATGCGCAGCACTTCCAGAATAATATCCTTTGCCGCCGTCCAAGGCTGCAGCTTGCCGGTCAGATTGATGCGCACCATCTTGGGCATGGGAATATAATAGGTGCCGCCGCCCATGGCGACCGCAACGTCCAGCCCGCCCGCGCCCATGGCGAGCATGCCCATGCCGCCGCAGGTGGGCGTATGGCTGTCGGAACCGATCAGCGTTTTGCCCGGCACGGAGAACCGCTCCAGATGCACCTGATGGCAGATACCGTTGCCGGGGCGGGAGAACCGCACGCCGCGCTTACGGGCGCAGGTCTGGATAAACCGGTGATCGTCGGCATTCTCAAAGCCGCTCTGCAAAGTATTATGATCGATGTAGGCGACGGAAAGCTCGGTCTTGACGCGAGGAAGTCCCATGGCTTCAAACTGCAAATACGCCATAGTGCCGGTAGCGTCCTGCGTCAGCGTCTGATCGATCTTCAGACCAATCTCGCTGCCGGGAGTCATATCGCCCGAGACTAAGTGATTTTTAATAATTTTTTGTGCGATCGTAAGTCCCATTCTGATAACCTCTTTTAAAATAACATACATTTCAATTTTATTCTTTTGCCGTTTTTTTGTCAATGTGTAACTATACATAAATTTGTATAAGAATACGAACGCTTTCGGTGAATTTTTGCAAAATCGGAATGCCCTGCATTTTTTCCAAATATATATTGAATAAATCAAGAGAACATATTATAATACAATTTTAGAATGTGATATTATCCCCATTTCCGGTATAATTCGGCGCATGCGCGGAACACTTACGGCATAAAGGCGGTGTATCACTTGAAAAAAACAAACAGCTATTACGGGCCGAAAGGGGAATTTTCCCCGCCCGCGCCTGCCGCGCCGCAGACGGAAACAGACCCCGAGAACGACACGCAGGATCACGACGAGCCGGAATCCGTAACGATAAAAAAGAACGGCCGTTTTATTCACTGTCTGACCGTGATCGGGCAGATCGAGGGGCATACGGTGCTGCCGTCCACGGCAAAAACCACCAAGTACGAGCATATGATCCCGCGGATCGTCGCCGTAGAGGAAAGCCCGGACATTGACGGGCTGCTGCTGATCCTGAATACCGTGGGCGGCGACGTGGAGGCGGGGCTTGCCCTGTCGGAGCTGATCGCGGGCATGAAAACGCCTACGGTATCGCTGGTGCTGGGCGGCGGGCATTCCATCGGGATCCCCCTCGCCGTATCTGCGGATTATTCCTTTATCGCCCCCAGTGCGACCATGACGGTACACCCCGTGCGCATGAACGGGCTGGTACTGGGCACACCGCAGACGATGGCGTATTTTCAGAATATACAGGAACGAATCGTGGATTTTGTAGCCGGTCATTCCAAGATCGATCCCGACCGTTTTCGGGCGCTGATGCTGGCAAACGGCAATCTGATGAGCGATCTCGGGACGATCCTCGGCGGCGCGGACGCGGTCAGCGAGGGGCTGATCGACGCGGTGGGAAGCCTGCGTACGGCGTTGGAGAAATTGGAGCAGCTGATACCGGATGCATGATGAATCATTACGGACGGGCTTCGCCCGTACCCATGCAGATGATGCAGAATTGGAATTTTGCTGAATCATCGCTTATGCAATCATGCATTATTTATTAAAAAGCGGAGGGATACCATGTCTTATATCAAAGCCATCATTCTCGGGATTGTGCAGGGACTGACGGAGTTCCTGCCCATTTCCAGCAGCGGCCATCTGGCGGTATTTCAATACTTCATGGGGGAAAGCGGCAGCGACGCGCTGCTGATGGACGTTCTGTTACATATCGGCACCCTTGCCGCGGTGGTCATTTGTTTCCGCAAAACGATCTGGGGATTGTTTGTGGAAGCGATCCGGTTTATTAAGGACATCTTTGCCCGCAAATATCATTTGGATTCGATCCGGGAAGATTTTAAGGATCTTTCCCCAAAGCGCAAAATGCTGCTGTATTTCGTTGTATCCTGCGTGCCGCTGCTGTTTTTACTGCTGCCTGCAGGCGGCGGCGATAAGATTATGGATCGGCTTGCGGTATTCTCCACCGACGACAGCATTCTTGCGGAAGGGATTTGCTTTGTACTGACGGGCGTGCTGCTGATCCTCGGCACAATGCGCGCGAAAGCGATGATAAACTATCGCGATATGGATTTTACCACCGCGTTTTTCGTAGGTGTGGCGCAGCTGTTTGCCGCGGCGTTTCCCGGCGTTTCCCGCTCCGGCTCCACCATCTCCGCAGGGCTGTTGAGCGGCGTTTCCAAGGAATATATGGTAAAATATTCCTTTATTCTCGGCATTCCCGCCATTCTGGCGGCAAACATCTCCGAGATCGGCGACGCTGTCGGCAGCGGTACGGCGATCGGCTTCGGTCCCGCGCTGGTCGGCATTCTGACTGCGGCGGTCACCGGCGTGGGCGCAATCATTTTGCTGCGCTGGATCTTAAAAAAGGACTTATTCAAATATTTCGGATATTATTGTATTTTACTCGGCGTGTTCTGTATCGGCACGACCGTCGTTACCAACATCATGTCTTAACGGAGAGATACCATGGCTGAAACAAAAACAAATTCCAAGAAAAAAACAACATCGGGCGCGAAAAAAGCCGCGCCCAAACAAAAAAAGCCCACAAAGAAAGAATTGGAGCAGCTTCGGCTGGAGGAAGAGGCGGCGCTGCTGCGCAAGCGGGCGCAGACAAGGCAGATCGCGGCGGTGGCGCTGTTTTTTTCAGCGGTGCTGCTGTTTGTGCTGTCGGCGTTCGGCGGCGGCAGGGGCAGCGTGTACAACGGGCTTCACAACTTCCATTTGGGGGTGTGGGGATTCTCGGCGTACGTGTTCCCCATTCTGACGGTCGTATTCGCCTATTTCCTCTCCCGCGATAAAGAGGGGGACAAGCCCTACGGTCCCTACTTGTGGTCGCTGGTGATGCTGGCGGTGGTGCTGGCAATTGTACATATCATCGGCTGCAAAAATCTCGATAGCATGACCTTTGCGCAGCAAATCGATTTTGAATATAAAAACCTCGACACCATGGGCGGCGCGCTGGGCGCGGCGCTGGGCGGCGCGATGTACCTTATCTGCCGTTCCAAGGCGCTGAGTGTGTTTATTTACGTGTTGATCGCGCTGGCGATTATCGCGCTGCTGACAAAAACCACGGTACAGAAGTTTGTCAACGTGCTGGCAAAACCCGTGCGCAAGGTGGGCGCGGTGACAGGCGACGCCGTCCGCAGCTGGAAAGAGGCTGCCGCCAACGAAACCGATGACGAAATGGTGCGCCGCCGCAGGCAGGATTTTCAACTGCCCGATACCGCCGACGGCGCAAAGAACGCCCGCGAAAAGAAAAAAGCTGCCCCGCAGGAGAAAACTGACGACGACGGATTTGCGGACTTTTCTTTTGAACAACACGAGAAGCAACCGCCTTTGCGCAGGCGGGAGGACAGACGCATGGTGATCCCCAAGGAGACAAAATCCGGCAGAATGCCCGTCCCCGATCTGGATCACGATCCCGTGCCCCGCAAAGCGCAGCAGCCGGCGGAAATTACGGCTCCGCCGGAAAAGCCGGAAGAAGCCGTGGATATGTTCGCCACCATCAACGCCATGGAGCAAGCGGCAAATGAGCTGAACGCGGTTTCCGCTGCGGACGTGCCTTTTGCGCTTGACGCGCCTGCGGAGAACGAGGGCGAAAAGATCAAGCTGGACGCCTCCGAGTTTGAAGAGGCGAAACAGGCGGTAGCAGACGAGATTTCAGAGAATGCCGCTGCTCCCGTGGCGGAGTATAAATTGCCGCCGCTTGAGTGCCTGAATCCTCCCGTGATTGACAAATTTTCCGCCGACCGCAGCGAGCTGAAAGCCACGGCGGACAAGCTGATCTCCGCACTGGAAAGCTTTAAGGTGGAGGCGCAGGTGGTGGACATCGTCCCCGGCCCCTCGGTCACGCGGTATGAGTTGAAGCCTGCGGCGGGTGTAAAGATCAGCAAATTCACCAATCTTTCCGACGATCTTGCCCTGCATCTGGCGGCGCCGGCGGGTATCCGTATCGAAGCTCCGATCCCAAATAAATCCGCCATCGGCATCGAGGTCCCCAACCGCAAGCGGGAATCGGTATATATGCGCGAGCTGATCGATACCGAGGAGTTCCGCAACGCGAAAAGCAAGCTGAACGTGGCGCTGGGCAAGGACATCACCGGCAAGGGCATTTATATTGATATTGCGAAAATGCCTCATCTTCTGGTAGCGGGCACCACCGGCAGCGGTAAGTCCGTATGTCTGAACAGTATGCTGGTCAGCATTTTGTATAACGCAAAACCCTCCGAGGTCAAGTTGCTGCTGATCGATCCCAAATCCGTGGAATTTTCCGTATATAACAACATTCCCCACCTGCTGGTGCCTGTGGTCAGCGAACCGCGCAAGGCGGCGGGCGCGCTGGGCTGGGCGGTGACGGAAATGCTGAACCGATACAACATTCTCAACACCACCGGCACCAGAGATATTGAGTCTTACAATCAGCTCTGTGAGGAGCGGGACGATCTGGAAAAGCTCCCGCAGATCGTAATCTTTATCGACGAGCTGTCCGACCTGATGTCCGTCGCGCCCTCCGAGGTAGAGGACGCGATCACCCGGCTGGCGCAGATGGCGCGCGCCGCAGGCATGCATCTTGTGGTGGCGACGCAGCGCCCCTCTGTTGACGTCATTACCGGTCTGATCAAAGCGAACATTCCCAGCCGTATCGCGCTGTCCGTATCCTCGCAGATTGACTCCCGCACCATTCTTGACGCGTCCGGGGCGGAAAAACTGCTGGGCAACGGCGATATGCTGGTCGCCCCCGTGGGCAAACGTAAGCCTACCCGCGTGCAGGGCTGCTGGGTCTCCGATCCTGAGGTCAAGCGCGTTGTGGATTTCGTCAAATCGCAGGAGACCGGCGTTTACAGCGACGAGATTCAGCAGGAGATCGACCGGCAGACCGTTGTCGATAAAAAGAAAAAAGGCGAAGCCTCCGGCACTGTCGGCGGGCTGGACGGCACCGATGAGCTGATGATGAAAGCCGTGGACTTTATCGTGCAGAATCCCGACAGCTGCTCCATTTCCTCCCTGCAGCGCAAGCTGGGTATGGGCTTTTCCAAGGCGGGCCGTCTGATGGATATGATGGAGGAACAGGGCATCGTCGGACCCCATGAGGGCAGTAAGGGCAGAAAGGTGCTAATTTCCAAGGACGAATGGTATCAGATGAAGGCGCAGCGGCTTTCGTCTGAAGAAGAATAAACAAACGGGGTGTTCCATATGGCGGCAACGGGGACAAAAAAGAGAGCTGCGCCCACACAGGCGACCGTGCGCAGAATTTTGTACATTATTTGCGTGATTATCGCTGTCGGAGTGACGCTGTATAACCGCAATCATACTGTGGTGCAGACGGTACAGCCGGTGGACGGAGAAATGCAGATCTATTTTATCGACGTGGTGCAGGCGGACTGCGAGTTGATCGTCTGCGGCGACCACAGCGTACTGGTGGACGGCGGCGAGGCGGCGACCGCAGCGGACGTTCTGAAACGCATCAACGATCTGGGAATAAAAAAACTGGACTGCATCGTCGCCACGCACCCGCATGCCGATCATATCGGCGGGCTGCCGTATATTTTGGATAATATCGAGGTGGGCGAGGTGCTGATGCCCAAGCTCACCAAGAAAAACATTCCCACCACCCGTACATACGAGAAGTTTTTGACTTCGCTTGCAAATAACGGCGCGAAAGCCGTCCGCGCGACGCCGGGCGACACGCATGTCTACGGCGATATACGGTTTCAGATCCTGTCGCCGGTGTTTGAACAGACCGAGGGATTGAACAATATGTCAATCGTATTCCGTATGGAATACGGCGAGACGTCCTTTCTGTTTACCGGCGACGCGGAAAAGCAGGTGGAACGGGAACTGGTATCCACCGGCAGCACACTCAAATGCGACGTGCTCAAGGTGGGGCATCACGGCTCCGCAACCTCCAGCACCGAGGAATTTATCAGTGCTGTCGCGCCAAGGTATGCGTTTATCGAATGCGGCGACGGTACCCCCAGCCACCCGCACAGGCAAACGCTGGATCGGCTGGCGGCAGTCGGGGCGCAGGTCTATCGCACGGATCTGAACGGGACGATCATACTGACCACCGACGGAAAAAATATCACAGTGACAACGGAGAAGTAATGTATGATAATTATAGACCGCATTGAGGACGGTGTCGCCGTCCTGGAAACAGAGGAAGATACTTTTTTACAAATCCCAGCTTCGCAGCTCCCCACCGGCGCGCGCGAGGGCAGTGTATTGATTTATAAAGACGGGGAATATCTGCTGGACGCGCAGACGGAAGCCGCGCGCAGGGACCGGCTGTTCCGCCTCCAGCAGATGTTGTTGGGAGAAGATTAACTTTTGATTTATCGCTTTGCGATAAATCAAAAGTTAGCTAAAAGGTAGGAGGTTCGGAAATCGCTGCGCGATTTGGATTTATAGACGCAAAACGGGCGCACCCGCTTGTAGAGACGGCCATCGGCCGTCCGTCAGGTTACGCACAAAATCAACGGACAGCCATTGGCCGTCGAAGCGGCTATGACGCGAAGGCTCTTTTCCGGGAATCCGCATACGCCCCAACGGATGCCCAATGGGCATCCCTACAAGATCGTGCGCCCATCTTTTTACAAATCCAACCGCGAAGCGATTCCGTCATTCATCATTCACCTTTCATTATTCATTTAATTCTGATTTATCGCAGAAAGATCGTCACGCGATCCTGTAGGGACGGCCATTGGCCGTCCGTCGGATTATGCACAAAACCAACGGACTAAATGTTTCTCTGAAGGGACGAATTACGCATTGATAAATTTACATATTATAGCTAAAACAAATTTATTAGGTAAAATTACAGATGACATCAATTCATACTTGCTAAATGATAAACGAGTGAACATTGTATCCATAAAAAAACATCCATACTGGAAAGACAATCGATTAGAAGAAAGGTATATTCAGTTTAAGGCAGAAAAGCTAGATATTGACGAATGGATTGTATTTTTTTCAATAGTTTCCTCACATCATACAATCCTGTCTCCGGATGAAGATTCTCTTGAAATCTGTAATTTTTGTTCACTTGAAGATTTATTGATACATGATATGATTTTTGCAGTTTTGCAAGTTTCGATTAAAGAGATAAAATCATAACCTTTTCGGTTCCGCAATTATTCATTTTTATTTCAGATTTAGCAAAGCAAGGAGGCGCTCTTATGTACATACTCACTGCCGCGCAAATGCGCGCCGAGGAGGCGCGCGGGTTTGCAAGCGGGATTTCCTATGGGACCATGATGCGTACCGCGGGCAACGCCGTGGCTGACCTGCTGGAACAGCGTTTCGACGACATGCAAACGGTCACCGTCGTCTGCGGCAAGGGTAAAAACGGCGGCGACGGCTTCGTGGCGGCAAAACGGTTCGCACAGCAAGGGAAAAAGGTATACATCGTCCTCGCCATGGGGCAGCCCACGGACGCGCTTGCCCGCAAGATGTATCTCGAAGCGCTGGGCAGAGGGTTGATGATTTTCGATTATCAAAAGGTTCCGCAGCATTGCAAAACCGTGATGCAGCGGGCGGATCTGCTGATCGACGCGGTGTTCGGCATTGGGTTTGCCGGGGACCTGCGGGGCAGCGTTCGTGAGATCGCAGAGCTGTATAATACCTGTGGCGCTTACAAGGCGGCGGTGGATTTGCCCTCGGGGCTGTCCGCCGACAGCCCGGCGTTGCCGACGCTGTATTTTCATGCCGATTATACCGTCACCATGCATACGCTGAAGCCTGTGCATTTCTTTGCGCCCGCACAGGCGGCATGCGGCGAGGTATTGATCGCGGATATTGGCTTTCCCCCGCATCCTGCCGATACAAACGCCCTGTTTGCTCCGGATCAGGCGTACATAAAAGCATGCTTTCCGCTCCGCAAGGCGGAATCCCACAAAGGTACTTACGGCTATGCGTTATCCGTCTGCGGCAGTAAAACTATGCCCGGCGCGGCGGTCCTTGCCGCCAGAGCCGCCGGCGAGTGCGGCGCGGGATTAACAGCGGCGGCATTCCCCGACGGCGCGTATTTCCCGCTGACGGCGCATCTGACTGAACAGATATTTATCCCCTGTCAAGCCGAAGAAAGCGGCGGCTTTTCCTATGCCGCGGTCAACGACCTGAAGGCTGCCGTCAAACGCGCCTCCGCGATCCTGTTCGGGTGCGGGGTCGGCACGGGGAACGGCGCGGCGGCGGTGCTGGAATATTTGCTCACCAATACGGACAAGCCGCTGATCATCGACGCGGACGGCATAAATCTGCTGGCTTTGCATAAAGATATATTGAGCGCGCGTAACGCGCCGACGCTGTTGACGCCGCACCCCGGAGAAATGTCCCGCCTGACGGGACTGTCCGTCGCAGAGATCAACGCCGACAGAACGGAAACGGCAAAAGCCTTTGCCGCAGCGCACAACGTGACCGTGCTTCTCAAGGGGCACCGCACCGTGATCGCGGCGCCGGACGGCAGCGTGTTTATTAATCCCACAGGCAACCCCGGCATGGCGGTGGGCGGCAGCGGCGATATGCTGTCGGGTATGATTTTGTCCTTTGCGGCGCAAGGGCTGAACCTTACGGCCGCGGCTGTCTGCGGCGCGTATCTGCACGGCAGCGCGGGGGACGCGGCGGCAAAGCGGTATTCCATGCGCGGCACAACGCCGTTGAGAATGCTGGAAATGCTGCCGCAGGTACTTGCGGCGCTTGAAGCCTGAGGATCATAAGAAAGCGGCTTCGCAGCACGCCTTCGGCGGCGAAGCTATAAGCTTTCGATTACACCATCGCCGCTGCCCGTAAGGGTGCCGAGGAGCTGCCGCCGCCGGTGGCGGAAGAAGGCAGCCCGCAAGGCTGGAAGAAACAGGGAGTACCACGCAGCGCTCCAAGCGCGTGATACGACCATGTTTCTGACGGCTGTTTCGGCGGGCGTGAAAATTTTTTATTTCATAGGAAACGGAGAAGTTTCCTATGAAATAAAAATACGGAAGTCAAAACGCCTATCTTCTATTAAGAAATGAGATGTTGCTGTTGAAAAAGACTTCCGTATTTATTTTTTTATTGGCGGCGCTCCTCGCCTTCTCCGCCTGCGGTTCGCCTGCGGCGCGGGAAAATACGCCCGCCGCACCCGAAATCTTCTATTTATCGGGCGTATACACGATCAGTCTTGACGGCAAAGCGTACACTGCACAGATCAACGCGGACAGCGACGGCGTCGTGCTGGAGCTGCAAAAACCCGAAGCGCTGCAGGGCTATACGCTGCGGTACAGCGGCGCGGAGCTTCTGTTCGACGTGTGCGGGCTGACAAGCGCCGTCGGTCAGGAAAATCTGCCGGACATATCACCCGCGGGAAACCTGTGCAAATTGCTGTACGCCTGTATCCTCGGCAAGCATGCGCCGGACGGCGACGGGTATCAAACGGATACCGCCGCATTTCAAGTTGATGCAAACGGAAAAATCGTACGAATCACAACAGAGGAATGCAGGATTGAGATAATGTCTGACTTATAGGCAATGCCGACATGTCGATATTACAGACGCAGGACTGCAGTCAGCAGGGCGCCGCAATACGAAATCAAATCATGCTGTGTTTGCCGAACCTCCTACCTGAAAAACTGCTTCCGCAGTCCGGCTGCGGAAGCAGTTTTTATTAAAACGCCTGTTTGATATGGTGCACCGTAAAATCGTCGCGGTCTGCATAATAGACCTCGATAATGTCATAACGAATCGGCCGGGACGCCTTGTAGATCTTTTGCACTGCGGCGCCTGCGGACAATAAAAGCGCCCGTTTCTCCCGATCCACTGCTTCGGCGGCGGGCAGCAAACCGCCCGGCGCGCGGGTCTTGACCTCGGCAACAACCAGCTGTTCCCCGTCGGCGGCAATAATATCGATCTCCGCTCTGCCGACGCGAAAGTTGGTATTTATAATATCATAGCCGTGATCCCGCAGATAACGCACCGCCATGATTTCGCCCCAAAGCCCGGTTTTTCTGCGATTATCCATGGTGTTTTTCCGATAAATTTTTCAAAAAAGTTTTTCTGTGCACGGGAGAAACGCCATGCTCCAAAAGCATATCGTAGTGCAGCTTCGTCCCATAGCCCTTGTGTTTTTCAAATAAATACTGGGGATATTCCTCTGCCAGCCGCGCCATATAGCGGTCACGGGCGACCTTGGCAATGATCGACGCCGCTGCGATGGAATAGGACAGCGCGTCGCCCTTAATGATCGTCCGCTCGGGATACCCTGTTTGCGGCGCTTTGTTACCGTCTACCAATAATAGATCCGGCGAAACGGACAGCCCGTCGACCGCCCGTTTCATGGCAAGAAACGCGGCGTTCAAGATATTAATTTCGTCGATCTCCTGCACGGTCGCCGTGCCCACCGCCCAGATCACGGCGGAATCGCCGGTCAACTTTTCATAAAGCTTCTCCCGCTTTTTTGCAGACAGTTTTTTGGAATCGTTCAGCTCCGAAACGTCAAAGCCGTCGGGCAAGATTACCGCGCCGGCGTAAACATCGCCCGCCAACGGCCCTCTGCCTGCCTCGTCTACACCGGCAACGACGGAAAAACCGTCCCGCCGCGCCTCGTTTTCATAGTCGTAGCTTATCATTGGGGATCACCCTTTTTTAATGAATAATGAATGATTATGGAAGGGCTTCGCCCTCCTACCTCATCCCTCCTGCCTAATCAGCCGGTTTTTCAAACGAGATCTTCCCGAGTTTCCCGCCTTTAAACTCGTTGAGCAGCATTTCCGCGGCGCGGACGGTATCTACCTCGCCGCCGCCGATCAGCATGCCCCGCTTTCTGCCGATCAGTTCCAGCAGTTCGTAAGGCTCTTTTTCGCCGTCATACGGAATTTTATACCGCGTCTCCAGCTTCTCGGGATAGATACGGTAGAGAATATCCGCCAGCCGCATCGCCAGCAGCTCGCTGTCGGCAATGGTATCCTTGATCCCGCCGGTAAAGGCAAGCTTGTCCCCCACCGCCGGATCGTCAAATTTCGGCCACAGCACGCCGGGCGTATCCAACAGCTCGATCCCGCCGCCGACGACAAACCACTGGTTATGCCGCGTAACGCCGGCGCGGTCCTCTACCTTCGCCTTGCTGCCGCCTGCCATACGGTTAATAAACGAGGATTTTCCCGTGTTCGGGATCCCGACGACCATGATCCGCACGGGTCTGCCCGCCATGCCTTTTTCTTCATTGGCGGCAATTTTTTCCTTGCAGACCGCGCGGACAAGACTGCGGTACTTATTCAGCCCCCTGCCGCTGCGGCAGTCCACCGCCAGCGCGGCGTACCCTTTTTTATTATAATGATTCAGCCACATGGCGGTGATGCGTTCGTCCGCCAGATCGCATTTATTCAAAAGATAAATGCGCGGTTTCGCGCCGATGATCTCGTCCAGCTCTGGATTTTCGGAGCTTTCCGGGATACGGGCGTCCAAAAGGACGGTCACCGCGTCGGTCAACGGCAACAGCTCCTTGATCTGCCGCCGCGTCTTTGCCATGTGCCCGGGGAACCACTGCACGTTTTGTTTGATATTATCTGCCATATATACTCCCTAAAAAAAGTGAATAGCTTCTTTGAATCCTAAGCGCGCAGCGCTTCACCGAAACTATTCACTCTTCTCTATTCTCTGTTATCTTGAACCGCAGGTTCAGTCCTGCCCCGTTGCTGCACGGAAAGACGCGTAAATATCCCAGCTGCCGAACGGCACCACTCTGCCGATCGCCTTGCCGAGGATATATTCCTCCCGGCAGAAGCCCACCAGCGTGGAACGGCTGTCGGTAGAATTGTTTCTGTTGTCGCCCATCATGAATACATAGCCATAGGGCACCGTCAGCGGGAACGTCTGATCCTGATCGGTGCGTCTGGTGGTCGGCGTGTTGACATAGAGGGTTTCATCAAGTCCGACGCCGTCAACGTATACAATACCGGCGTCAAAATCAATATCCACCGTCTGTCCGCCGACAGCGATCACGCGTTTGACCAGCGGCTCGTTAAAGAAACTGGGCGGATCGGAGATAATAATATCCCCGTACTGCGGTTCGCCGTAAATCGGCGTGACCAACAGCCAGTCCTTATGATTCAGCGTCGGCACCATGGACTCGCCGTTGACGCCCACCGGACGAACGATGAATACAAATATAATCGCGATGGCAGTCAGAGCGGCAACGAATACAGACACAAGCTCTACGACCGCGCCTGTAAGCGAAAAGGGCTGCTCCTGGGCATCGTTTTTCTTTTCTTTTTTTCCGCGTTTCTTCTTCCGCGTCTCCGGTTTCGCGTCAAACGCCGCCGCGGCGCTCTCATAATCCGCCTCGGCAACCGCCGATACCGGTTCTTCTTCGTTATTCACAAGATTTTCAGCCGTATCTTTAATTTCATCCATGCGGTATTCCCCTTTCCGAATTTTACGGGAAACTGATTTTTAATAAAAGCAAAAAGGGAGCTGTAAAGCTCCCTCCAGCTGTTGAGTTGAGGGCTTCGCACCCTTCGGCAACGATGTGTAAAAGTTACTTGATAAGCTCTTTGACCTTCGCAGCCTTACCGACTCTGTCGCGCAGGTAATACAGCTTCGCTCTGCGGACACGACCGTGTCTGACGATCTCGACCTTGTCAACATTGGGTGAATGCACGGGGAATACTCTTTCGATACCGACGCCGAAGGAAAGACGACGAACCGTAAACGTCTCTGAAACGCCGCTGCCCTTGCGCGCAATCACAGTACCCTCGAAAATCTGGATTCTCTCTCTTTCACCCTCGCGAATCTTAACATGCACCTTTACAGTGTCGCCGATCTCAAACTGAGGGGCATCTGCTCTGAGACTGGACTCAGAGATCAATTTTAAAGCGTCCATAAATACCTCCAAAAATTTTCAGCCGTTCATACCCTTCACGGTGAGAAGACAGAGGACCGACCGCTTTAATGTAATTCAGCGTTACACTAACCGCCGCTCGGGATCGCCCGAACGCAAAGAACGCTTACTATATGGTATCACAGCATGCAAAAAAATGCAAGACCTAATTTTACTTTTTCAGCTGAATTTCAGGCTGAAAGCGACGGTTGCACAGTAATTCACGGAGCGTCCCTTCCGGCGCACAAAACAAAAAAGACACCTGACGGTGTCTTTTTCATGGCGCGCCGGAAGGGACTCGAACCCCCGACCTACTGGTTCGTAGCCAGTCACTCTATCCAGCTGAGCTACCGGCACACACTTTTTGGAGCGGCTTGCACCGTCCGATAAAGTATACTATCACAAATCCGTTCATTTGTCAACACCAAATTAAAAAAAACTTGATGTTTCCGTCAGCGGTCTTTCGCAGACGCCCTTCGTCCGACAATATCCACATTCTTCTTTGAAATGAGCATATTTTGC
>JAFVBH010000065.1 GCA_017480115.1 Clostridia bacterium | reverse complement strand
TTTATCATAGCCTTTCCGCTATGCTCTTTGATTCAACACATTCAGGTCTGTTTGTTAAGTGTCTGTTAACTTTATGTTCAGCCCCTTGACTGGAGACCTTACATAACAGGGACGGCCATCGGCCGTCCGCCGGGTTACACGCAAAATCAACGGATGCCCAATGGGCATCCCTACAAGATTGTGCGCCCATTTTGCGTCTATAAATCCAACCGCGAAGCGGTTCCACAATCATTCATCATTCACTATTCATTAAATTCTGATTTATCGCAAAGCGATAAATCAGATATTCCCCAGGAGGTTCCTATGAAAAACCGCGACAACCTGCCGTTTACCGGCAATATTCTGAAAACCGTCGCTGTCGTGACCATGCTGATCGACCATATCGGCGCGGTGTTTTTCCCGACGGTTCGTATCCTGCGAATTATCGGCAGGCTTGCCATGCCCATTTATTGCTATACGATTGTTACCGGCGCGCAGTATACCCATGACAAGCGCAAATATCTCCTGCGAATGACGGGCTTTGCGCTGCTGTCGGAGATTCCCTTTGACATGGCGTTCAATGACCGCGTACTGGAATTTAGTTATCAAAACGTAATTTTCACCCTGACGATCGGGTTGTTATGCGTCTTTGCGGCGGATTATTGCAAGAATAAAATCTCGTCCCGCGCGTGGCTGCTCCCCGCCGTGGCGGTATTTGCCTTCGGCGGCGCGGCTGCAGAGCTTTTACGGGCGGACTACGGCTGTATCGGCGTCGCCTTTATCGCAGGCTTTTACTTTTTTAAAGATCGCCCTGCGCTGCAAACGCTCGCCCTGCTGTTTTCCTCGACCATGCTGATGATGCTGCGGTATCAGATGACGACGCTGCCGCTGGAAATTTACGCCGTTTTCGCCATGGTCATTATTCTGCTGTATAACGGCAAACGCGGCAGAAAAACGAAGTTGATCCAATACGCGTTTTATATATTCTACCCCGCGCATTTGCTGGTGATCGGCATTTTGCATATGTGGGTTTTATAACTTCTGATTTGTCGCAGAGAAGATCGGCACACAACCCTGTAGGGATGCCCTGTGGGCGTCCGCCGGGTTATGCGCAAAATCGACGGACGGCCAATGGCCGTCCCTACAAGCGAGTATGCCCATCTTTTTATAAATGAAAATGGAAGAGGAAAAAGGGAAAAGTTTCGGAAATCGCTCCGCGGCTTGGATTTTAGAACCGAATACCGGCAACGGGTAGCACGGCGCACCGCGAGACGGTCAGGGACATTGTCGCCTTGCTCGCTTGGAGCGCTTCGCAATGCTCTGTGTCCCTTCCTGCAAATGCACCGCCTGCCCCGTCCACCGGACGCGGCGGCTCATTTGCCATTTAATCATGCGGCAAATGGAAAATATTGGGAAAAGGCACGATTTGTCCTTTGCCGTATGATTTTCTAATAAATGCCCGCAGGGCTTAACCATATTCCAAAATCGGGAAAAGCATGCTGATCTTCCCATCTTTAAATACGGTGGGCGCTGACGCGCCCCATCATAAAAATTTCGCAACGAGGGGAATAGTATTCTCTCAAAAAGTTATCCCGTCGTTGCGGAATTTAAACGGCGCAGTGCGCCGTGCTACCCGTGTGCCCAACTGCCCCGATAAATCAGAATTTACAAAAGAAAGCGGTGATCCTTATCAACCAAATCGGTATCTCGTCCTCCTGTTACTATCCGCAATATACGGAGGTTTCTTTTCAAAAGGTCTGCGACAGCGAGGCGGCGGTCGCGGAGATTTTCTTCAATTCGCTGTCGGAGCTGGAGCCCGCCTTTGTCAAAAATCTGGCGGATCGAGCGCAGGCGTCCGGCACGAGAGTCGCAGCCGTACACCCTTTCGGCTCCTTTACTGAGGGCTTTTGGCTGTTCAGCAACTACCGCCGCCGCTATGAGGATTCTCTCGAGCTTTGCAAAAAATTCTTTGCCACCATGAATATCCTCGGCGCAAAGATATTCGTTCTGCACGGCTGCAAGCTGGAGGCGCGGGTGGACGACGATTTTTATGCAGAGACCTTTGCGTCGCTCGTGCAGCTTGCCAGACAGTACGGCGTGATTTTTGCGCAGGAGAATATCGTCCATTACAAGAGCCAAAGTATCGAGTTTTTACAGAAATTAAAAAACACCGTGGGCGAGGATTTCCGTATGGTATTCGACGTCAAGCAGGCGCGCCGCGCAGGCGTTGACGCATATGACTACCTTGATAAGCTGGGCGACGCCGTCTGTCATATGCATGTGAGCGATTTCAATGCCGAAAAGGATTGTATCCCGCCCGGCGAGGGTCTGTTTGATTTCAAAAAACTTTTTGCTTACATGCAAAGCATCGGCTATGCCGGCGATTATATGATTGAATTATATAATCACAGCTACCGGGACGAAACGCAGATCGCAAACGCCTTGCGATATCTGAAAAATCTTTAATGCAAAAAACGCCCGCCGAACCTGTCCTCGGACAGCGGCGATGGCGTTTTTTCGTTTTTTGACGATCTGGGCGATGTTTTACAGCTCTAAATCATTCAACAGATCCCGCAGACCTTTCAGCTCCTCCGCGGTCAGGGAGATGCCCTTGCCCATTTTTTCTCTGCCGGGCGCCCAGTCGCGAATGTCATACTTCGGCTCTCTGCCGTTCCAGCTGACAAGGTTCAACTCCTTTGCCCAGCCGCCTCTGCCCTCGGCGATCACACCGAGTTCTTCCGTAATCTCATAACTAAATTCCGCCATTTTTTATTCTCCTTTTTTATATAAATTCTGATTTAGCGGGCTGCCGCCCACGCTTGTAGTCCGTTGATTTTGCGCGTAACCTGACGGACGCCCAGTGGGCGTCCCTACAGGGTTGTGCGCCCATCTTTTTACAAATCCAACCGCGAAGCGGTTCCACAATCATTCATCATTCACTATTCATTAACTTCTGATTTGCGGGGCGTACACGCCCCGCAAATCAGAAGTTATTATACATGAATACCAATATCCCCCAGCGCGTCGGACGTATATTTTTCGATCGCGGGCAACGCGTAGCGCGTCACGAAATCCTCGGTCTGCATCGGCGCGCAACCGACGAAATTGGACGGCTCCATGATCTTCAACAGCTCCTCATAGCTCACGCCAAATGCGGGGTCTGCGGCAATGCGCGTAAGCAGATCGCAGTCCGCGCCCTCCTCCTTTACCCGCTTTGCGCTGGCAACGGAATGCTGACGGATATGCTCGTGCAGCTCCTGCCGGTCGCCGCCGCGCTTGACCGCGTCCATAAGGATATTTTCCGTCGCCATAAAGGGCAGCTCCGCGTTCAGATGCCGCGCGATCATCTTCGGATAGACCACCAGGCCGCCGGTGACGTTGATATACAGATTCAGGATCGCGTCCACCGCCAAAAAGCCCTCGGCAACGCTGATGCGCTTATTCGCCGAATCGTCCAGCGTGCGCTCCAGCCACTGGGTAGACGCCGTGATCGCGGGGTTCAGCGCGTCCGCGCAGACGTAACGGGCAAGGGAGCAAATACGCTCGCTGCGCATGGGATTGCGCTTATACGCCATGGCGGACGACCCGATCTGCTTTTTCTCAAACGGCTCCTCCAGCTCTTTCATATGCTGTAACAGCCGCAGATCCGTGGCGAATTTTGCCGCGCTTTGCGCAACGGCGCTCAAGATCGAAAGATATTCCGAATCGATCTTTCTGGAATAGGTCTGCCCGGACACGGGATAACAGCCGCAAAAGCCCATCTTTTCGGCGATGATACCGTCCAGCTGCTTCACTTTTTCATAATCGCCGTCAAACAGCTCCAAAAAGCTTGCCTGCGTGCCGGTCGTGCCCTTGGAGCCCAGCAGCTTTGCCTTTTGCAGCATAAATTCGATGTTTTCCAAATCAAGCAGCAGTTCGTTGATCCAAAGCGTGGCGCGTTTGCCCACGGTCGTGGGCTGCGCGGGCTGGAAATGCGTAAAGGCAAGGCAGGGCATGTCCTTATATTTTAAAGCAAAATCCGAAAGATTCTTCACCACTGCCGCAACCTTGGCGGCCACCAGCTCCAACGCCTTATGCATAATGATCAGATCGGTATTATCGCCCACATAGCAGGAGGTCGCGCCCAGATGAATAATGGGCTTTGCCTTGGGGCATGCCTCGCCGAAGGTCAGCACATGCGCCATAACGTCGTGCCGAACAGCGTTTTCATATTCCGCCGCCTTGGCATAGTCAATATCGTCGATATGCGCTTTCATTTCCTCGATCTGTTCCTCGGAAATATCCAACCCCAGCTGCCGTTCCGTCTCCGCCAGCGCGATCCAAAGCCGCCGCCACGTGGAAAATTTCATATCCGCTGAAAACAGATACTGCATCTCCTTTGACGCGTATCTTGTCGAGAGCGGAGAAATATAGCTTTCGTTCATCTAGCCATCGTCCTTTCGGGAGTATTTGCGTTATATGCTATAGTACCAAAGATCATAAATAAAATCAATAGCTGCCGGCACATTCAAACAAAAAAAACTCCCGCCGGAAAGACGGGAGTCCATGGGAAATCAAATCTTACGCATAAGTCGCCGTAGCGTCGGGCGCATCGTCCAGCCGCGCGGCAATGCGCAGAACGAGTCTGGCGTCTACGGAATTGACCTTGCCGTCGCCGTTCACATCGCCAAGCTGCTTCTGGAAAACGGTCAGCATCTGCAAACGCGCCGCCGCTCTGAGCGCGATACGCGCGTCCACGGAATTGACCTTGCCGTCGCAGTTCAGATCGCCCACCGGGAACGTCAGGTCAGGCGCGGGCGCGGGCGCAGGCAGGTTACCGGTATCATAGGGCGTATCGTCCTCCGCCTGCTGATAAAATTGATAGCATGTATAGGCAAAATCGGAAGCCGCTTTCGCAAAATTACCGGTAACGACGGCGGGCTGCAGCTGCCCGGCGATATAGGCAAGCCCCGCGTCGGTAAAGATCGTTTGCGCGTTCCCGTACCGACTGAACTCCATATCCCCCGTATCTGCGGCGATCAGCAGCAAAATGCCATTAGCTTGACTGCCTGCGCGGTGGCTGTAAACCTCGTGCAGCAGCGCGGCTTCCTCTGTTATATCATTCTCCACAGTGGGCTGAATCACAACAATCATATCAAGGCTCGCCTCGTCCGTCAGGCTGTCAAAGGTCAGCGCAATACTGTGGGTATTCCCCGATATTACGCCTGCATAGTCATAAACATACGCATTGTCATTCGCCGTGATATTAAGGAAGGTTTCGCTCTGCGCAAGGAAAGTTTCCACCGCAGCGTTGATCGATCCGTTATTCAGAGACCTTTCCATCTGTTTTAATATATAATTACACGTGCGATTGCTGAATGACATGTCTGCGACGCCCGCCGTATGAATATAGGCGACCTTGTCCTGCGGGCAGATCACGAGCATCAGCCCGTCATGCGTACTGCCGTATCCGAAGCCGTAGGTATCATAGTAATATTCCGCAAACGCAGCCGCAGTCATATCTTCGAGCGTCGGTATGATTGCCGCAACCATATCGAGATCATAGCGCCGGGCAAGATCACGCAGCTGCGCATCGTAAAGCGCGACCTCCTCCGCGGTCAGTACGCCAGCCGCGTCAATGCAGCGCGCCAGATATTTCGCGATGGGCGGCATACGGTTCCCGTCATAGGGCGCGCCCGTCTGCGCGGTAACGATAAAATCGTAGGTCATTTCGGCAAAAATAAGAAATCCCGCCAAAAATTCGCCCTGCCCCAACAATTCTAACGTGCAGTTGATCAGATGATTCAGACCGGCGTCGGTAAACGCGCTGTAATCCCCGACGACGCCGACCCCGCACGCGCCGTCGGTATAGGACACATAGAGGATCATGCAGTCCCCACGGTATCCGCCGGACGCGTAGCAGTCCTGCGCATAGTCGGCAATACGGTCGTTGCCGCAGGTATCGGTATAAATCAGAATATCGTGGCGCATCTGCCCGCACAACTCGGCAATCTGCTGCTGCAGCAACGCGTTTTCGTCCGCAGACAGCATATTCGCTTTATCCACAATGTAGGACTTACTGCCCGCAGCGAACACCGAGGTCGGAAGCAGGCAGAACAGCATCACCGCAGCAAGCAGTGCGGCAATCATCACTTTTAATGTTTTTTTCATCATCTTCACCCAAATAAACTTTATTTGCCCCGTCTTACCGCAGGGTAACCCTTATTATACACGATCACGCCCTGTAATGCAAGCGAACTTTTCAAAGAAACAGTGGAAATGCGCGGAAAGATGTGCTAATATATACAGGAATATATTGACCGGAGGTAACATATGGCGACAATCATAGATGGGAAAGCTGTCTCCGCCGCTGTGCGCGGAGAAGTCAAGGCAGCAGCCGCACGGCTGGCACAAGCGGCACATACGCCGGGATTGGCGGTGATCATCGTCGGCGAGGATCCCGCCTCGCAAGTCTATGTCCGCAATAAGCACAAGGCGTGCGCGGAAAACGGGATCCGTTCCTTTCAGTACGCCCTGCCTGCCGACACGACGCAGGCGGCTTTGCTGGCGCTGATCGAAACGCTCAATAACGATCCCGCGGTGGACGGCATTCTCTGCCAGCTGCCCCTGCCCAAACATTTAGATGAAAAAGCGGTGATCGACGCGATCCGTCCGGACAAGGACGTGGACGCGTTCCACCCCGTCAATACCGGCAAGATCATGACCGGCGATTACGCGTTTCTCCCCTGTACGCCTGCGGGTATTATGGAGATGCTGAAGCGCTATGAGATTCCCGTGGCGGGCAAGCGCTGCGTCGTGATCGGCAGAAGCAACATCGTCGGCAAGCCCATGGCGCTGCTGATGATCAACGCCTCCGCCACCGTCACGGTCTGCAATTCCCGCACGCCCGACCTTGCGTCGATCACAAGACAGGCGGATATTTTGGTCTCCGCCGTGGGAAAAGCGGATTTTGTCACTGCTGATATGGTCAAGGACGGCGCCGTGGTGATCGACGTGGGGATCAACCGCCATACGGACGGTAAGCTCTGCGGCGACGTCAAATTTGACGAGGTCGCGTCCAAGGCGTCCTATATTACCCCCGTTCCCGGCGGTGTTGGACCCATGACCATCACCATGCTGTTGCAAAATACCATCACGGCGGCAAAAAACCATGCGGAGGCAGAGAAATGAACATTGGCATTGTAATCGCGGACGAATATGAATATATTCCCTTTCAAACATACGCAAGGACAAAGGCATGCGCCGAGGACGTCCGCCACGGCAGGCAGTACCTGACCTACACCGACGGCGGTAACACCGTCACGGCGGTGCAGTGCGGCATCGGAAAGGTCAACGCGGCGACTGCGGCGGCGTTCCTGATCGCGGCGGGCAGCGATATCATCCTCAACGCCGGCTTGTCCGGCGCGGTCAAAGGGCTGAAAATGGGCGACGTGATCGCGGCGGAACGGTATGTGGAGTGTGATTTTGATCTGACCGCCATCGGCAGGCCGCTGGGCACAAAGCCCGAGCAGGACTATATCTACGAGGCGGACGCGCATTTGCTTACGCTGGCGGCGTCGATCGACGGCGTAACCACGGCGCCGGTGGGCACGGGCGACCTGTTTTTGACCGACCGAAAAAGGAAGGAGCTGTACCGTGATACTTTCGGTATCTGCGCCTTTGACATGGAGACCGCAGCAATCGCCTCTGTCTGCCATTTTGAAAAGATCCCCTTCCTAAGCATACGGAAGATCAGCGACAACGCCGACGATACCGCCACCGACGACTACCGCGAGATGAATGACCGTAAGGAAGCGGATTTAACGGAAGTTCTCGTGCAAATCATTGAAAAAATCTAAACGAAAACATTTTGTCATTGTAATCTGTTTTGAATATCTGCAGCGCTGTAAAGCACCTTGGTTACAATAACGGTATCATTTTGAATGATGAAGAAAATCGAGTGGTTGTCGACAAGCATTCTTCTGAGGTCAGACGAATATTTCGGTGCAGAATCCATGACTTTCATGCGATTCGGCATCATCTCCAAGCTCATCATTGCGTCGGCAATACGGTCATACTGTGACATTGCGGTATCAGGCGTTTGCAAACTGACGGAAATATAGTCATAGATATTTTCCATATCGTTTGCCGCCGAAGTTGTAATCTGTATACTATACTTTTTCATTGACGGTGCGTCTCACGGAAATCAGAAAATGCTGACTGCACGGAACGGACATTCCCTTTTGCAATATCGTCATAACCGTTTTTCAGTTTCTCGCGGAGCTCGTCGTCGGTCATTTCATCTGCGTTCACGCTTGCAGGCGCTTTGGGGAGGATTACGGCAAATGGAATCCCGCCCGTCAGCGAAATTTGGTTTAAATACATATCGATTGCGACGGACATCGGAATGCCGAGCATGGCAAGCACTTCTTCCGCACTGTGCTTGACGGCAGGATTTACACGCAGATTTAATGTTGCGGTCTTTTCCATAAAATCATCTCCCATGAGCATTGTAACGCAAATGCCGTTACAAGCCAATGGGAATTTCAAAAAAAAGCGAAGCCGTGACAGACTTCGCTTTTTCTGATCGGATTATTTAAATGTATCAAGTCTTGCGGCAACGCGCAAAATCATTCTTGCGTCGGCAGAATTGATTCGTCCGTCGTGATTAACGTCGCCGACTTGTTTTTGAATTTCGGACGCAGTTTCCAGTCTCGCGGCGATTCGCAAAGCGATTCTTGCGTCTGCGGAATTTACTTTGCCGTCGCCGTTCAGATCGCCGAGGGTTTGAGAAGATGTCGGATAAGTTTCCGGCTCGTCAGGAAAGGTCATATGCGGTATGGTTTCTATATATTCAACATATCCGCATACGCTGCAAACACAGTGGATAATTCCATCTTCATATCTGGTTGCGTCTTTTACCACGATTTTTTCGAAGGTGTGCTTTGAAGAATTTATTTTATTATCGCAGTATATACATGCCTGCCAGTGACTGTCGGCATCATACTGCCATTCATTAGAATAGATGTGCGCAGTCGTTTCAGGTTCTGTGGTTGCAGGCGCTTCCGTTGTACTCGCCTCTGTTGAGGTTTGCTCTGTGGTTTCCGGCGTTGTCACTGTAGTTGCAGGTACGGTCATCGGTGATGTTGTATTCGGTAACGACGGGATGATCGTATTATAATTTCTTGCATATCCGCAAACTGAGCATTGTTCATGCTGCCTGCCGTCTATGTCTATATCAGCCTCCTGGTCGATGATCCATACAAAATTGTGTTTTTCTTTTTCAACGGCTTCACCGCAGACGGAACACATGTGATAGTGCATTGTGTAATCATGTTCCCAATCAAGCGAATATTTGTGTCCGGTCGCAAGCTCCCCGATCTCCGTATAGCTTTTGTCGCAGACGGAACATATATATATCGTGAATCCGTCTTCTGTACAAGTTGGCGCATGAATATCCGCAATATAATCATGATCTGTTTTTTTGACGGTTTTTGTTTCTTCGAGTCCGCAGCCGGCACATGTTCTTGTCTTTATTCCGGTCTTAACACAGGTTGGCTCCTGTGTGACAATCCAATCTCCAAAGCTATGCGCCGCGGATGCTTCCATTGCAATAATCCCGGAACCGTTACACGTCGTGCACTTTATTTTTTGAATGATTACACCATCTGCATGACAAACGGTACAGTCTCTGCTGCCGGATTGTTGACCCGTGCCTCCACAGGAAGTACAGCTTCTAGTGCCTTCAAATTCTAGGAAACGTTCGCCAAGACAAAGCCAGCATCGTTTTGTCACGCCATTTTCGATCAGTTTTCCGGTTCCGTCGCAAAGCTGGCAACGATTATAATACTTATACAAAATTTTGCCGGAACCACTGCAGATATCGCAGGCGGACGAATATGTCACCCTGCCGCGTCCACCGCACGCGGAACAAGTAACACTTTCTTCACCGGTATTGCCGATTCCATGGCAAGTTGAGCATAACGGAGCCCACAGCGCGTAAAGATTCAAATTTTCATTTTTACAAAAGGAGCAGCTTGAAAAGCGAATCCAAGATCTGGACAACATCATTCGGTGCTTATACGAGGACAGAGTGTCGGGAAGAATCACTCCCGAACGCTACGACTCAATGGCAAACGGATATGAGCAAGAGCAGGCGGACAAGAAACGTGAGCTTCAAGAACTTGCGGAGAGCATTGAAAGAATGGATATGCGTGACAAATGCATACAGCAATTCATTCGTGATGCAAGGCAGTATGTAGAGATGCCGGAGCTGACGCCCGAACTGCTGCGAGTATTCATCCGCAGAATAGAGGTGTATGAGAAATTCGAGAAATACTCACGAACAGCGGGCAATCCCATCCGCATACACTACGCCTTCCGACTTCCCGAACAGGAAGGCATCCCTGCAATCGAAGTCCTCGCACAACCTACAGCCAAAACAGCATAAAAAGTAATAACCGGAAGGTTTTTACACCTTCCGGTTACATACAACCCACCAATTCTCCGTTAAGAACATCACGGAAATTGCGATGATTTTTTTCATTTTGTTTTCTCCTATTTTCTACAAACAGTTTGTGCAACACATTCATTGCATTTCGAATTCTTCTTTGTACATATCTGTCCATATCCGTTTGCGCAGTAAGACCACAGGATATAATCCACCTCCGCACAGGGCTTGTCCATATAGGCGGCAATCTCCGCGACTATATCAAAGGCTTCATAGACGGGAACGGTCGCTTTTTCGGAACAGCCTAAAATATCCTTTTTCTTCTGTCGAGTTGATGTTTGATATGCGTATTCTCCCACAGCTTCTTTTCCTGTAATACACCGTCTTTATATAGAAGCTCATTTCTCAAATGGGAATCCATTTTACCGATGGCTTCGGCTGTCTGTCTTATATTGTTAATCAAAGAAATCACACACCTTTCAATGCGAGAAAACCGTCGATATAAAACATTATACAACTCAATTTGCAGATAGTCAACGCGTTTCGTAAATTATTTTGCGAATTTCATATACTACCCTTAAAATACAAATATGAGGTGGTACTATGAGTTTCGGAGTTCATCTGCGTGCGCTCATTGAGGAACGGAATTTAACACAAAAAGAGTTGGCTTTGCAATTAAATATTGCGCCGTCAACCCTGAGCAGTTATGTGCAGAATACCCGTGAACCCGATTTTGAGACGCTGAAAGTATTTGCACGGTATTTTGATGTTTCTATTGATTATTTACTGGATTATCACACGGGAAAATCCGCAACACAGCAGGAAGATGAATTGTTGCGTGTATTTCGTTCGTTGTCTGCGGAACAAAAAGATATTTGTATTGAACAGTGTAAAGTATTTCTGCGTATGAATCAAAAAGAAAAAACCGCGGTAAAATTATCATAATTGATTTTCAGCGGGATAAATGACATTCAGCACATCTCTCATGTTTCGGCGCTCCCGGACGAGAATCGCCCGTTTCGGCGCTCCCGCGCCTACGGCACGCACGCGGGCACCGAAACGATCCACCGGATCGTTTCTCTCGCTGCGCTCGTGCCCTGTTCGATTCTCGACCTTTCTTTTGTTGCAAACAAAAACACAGCGGACTGTATGCAGTTCGCTGTGTTCATTGCTTGGTGACCCGGACGAGAATCGAACTCGTGTTACCGCCGTGAAAGGGCGGTGTCTTAGCCGCTTGACCACCGGGCCATACTGCCGCCCCTATTGGGGCGACGGTTGTAAATGGTAGCGGCAGTCGGATTTGAACCAACGACACTTCGGGTATGAACCGAATGCTCTAGCCAACTGAGCTATGCCGCCGAAGTCTTTACAACAAAAGAAATTATATTATATGAAACGGATTTTGTCAATAGTATTTTATCAAAAACAATGAAAAAACTTGACGTTCCGCGCATATATCAAATATATTTCTCGATTTCCGCTTTTAATTCCCTCATACCCTCGCCGGTGCGGGAGGAGAACGGGATCATGGGAATATCGTCGATGGCGGCAAATTCCTCTTTGATCTCCGCCATGCGGGTTTTTCGCTCGGTGGGTTTCATCTTATCCACCTTCGTCAGGGCGATGATATAGGGGATCCCTCTGTCCTCCATGTAATTGATCATCTCCGCGTCCTCGGCGGACATGGGGTGACGGGAGTCAATGAGCTGCACCACCAGCGCGATCTCTCGGTCAGAGTCAAAGTAGTACTCCATCAGCTGTCCCCAGCGGCGCTTTTCCGCATCGGAGCGCTTTGCAAAGCCGTAGCCCGGCAGATCCACAAACCGCACATTGCCGCACTTATAAAAATTGATCGTCACGGTCTTGCCCGGCTCGGCGCTGACGCGGGCGAGATTTTTTCGCGCGAACAACGTGTTGATAAGCGAGGACTTGCCCACGTTCGACCTGCCGGAGAACACGATCTCCGGCATCGTGCTGAATTTCAGCTGCGAGATCGCACCGAACGAGGTCTCAAACTCGATTTTGTTATAGTTAAGCATTTCCGCCCACCTCTGTTCTGTGCTTCGCAGTATCGACAAGGGCGATGTCCAACACCTCGTCCACAGTCTTGACAGGCAGGAACGTCAGCCCCGCCTTGACCGCGTCGTCCACCTTTTCCAGATCGGGCAGATTGTCATAGGGGATAATGACCCTTTTCATTCCCGCCTTATACGCCGCCATGGATTTCTCTTTCAACCCGCCGATGGGCAGCACTCTGCCCCGCAGAGTGACCTCGCCGGTCATAGCGGTCTTGCCGCTGACGGGGATCCCCGACAACGCGGAAACCAGACAGGTCGTCATGGTGACGCCGGCAGAGGGTCCGTCCTTGGGCACCGCGCCCTCCGGCACGTGAATATGTATATCCTTTTTCTTATAAAAATCCTTATCAATGTGTAATTGCTCCGCGCGGCTGCGCACATAGGACACCGCCGCCTGCGCGGACTCTTTCATTACCGCGCCCAGCGACCCGGTCAGCTCCACCTTGCCCGTGCCGTCCAGCACCGCCGTCTCAATGCTTAAAATTTCACCGCCGACGGACGTCCACGCCAGCCCGTTGACCAGCCCGACGGCGTCCTTATACTGCTCGGTGTCCGGCTTAAATCTTCTTGCGCCGAGGAAGTCCGCAAGATTTTTTTCATTGACAACCGTCTTACAATCCGGGTCTTGCGCAAGTCTGACCGCGGTTTTGCGGCAGACCTTGGCGATCATGCGCTCCAACTGGCGCACGCCCGCCTCTCGCGTATAGCCTTCGATCAGCAATCGGATCGCCTTATCCGTGATCCGCAGGCTGACGGGTTTAATATTATGCAGCTGCATCTGTTTTTTAATCAGATGTTTTTTTGCGATATGGAATTTTTCCTCTGCGGTATAGCTGTACAGGTCGATGATCTCCATGCGATCCAGCAGCGGCCCGGGAATGGCATACTTGTCGTTTGCCGTGGTGATAAACAGCACCTTGCTCAAATCAAACGGCAAATCGATATAATGATCGGTAAAAGTATTGTTTTGTTCGCTGTCCAGCACCTCCAGCAGCGCCGCTGAAGGATCCCCGCGAAAGTCCCCTGCGGTTTTGTCGATCTCGTCCAGCAGGATCACGGGATTGGACGTACCGGCGTCGGTAACGGCGCTCATGATCCGCCCGGGAATGGCGCCGATATAGGTGCGCCGATGCCCGCGAATCTCCGCTTCGTCCCGCACGCCGCCCAGCGAGATCCGCTGGTATTTCCTACCCAGCGCCTTCGCGACAGACTTGACGACCGAGGTTTTTCCCACGCCCGGAGGGCCTGCAAGACAAATGATCTGCCCGCCCATATTCGGCGATACAGCCATTGCCGCGATCAATTCAATAATCCGTTCTTTGACGTCGGCAAGCCCGTAATGATCTCTGTCCAGCACCTTGCGCGCGTTGTCGATGCTGAGCTTATCCTTTGTATATTTGCCCCAGGGCAGCGCCAGACAGCGATCGAGGTACGTCCGCGCCACATTCGCGTCAGGGCTGGAGGACGCCATGGCGCGCAGACGGGCAGCCTCGTCCGTGAGCTTCTTTTTGCAATCCTCCGGCATGGCGGATTCCGCGATGGATTTCTTGTATTTATCATATTCCGACATCGGGTCTTCAGGTTCACCCAACTCATCGGCAATGGTTTTCATCTGCTCCCGCAGATAGTATTCCCGCTGCCCCTTATCCAGACGGTCGTTGAGTTTCTCGGAAATATCCGCCTCGATCTCTAAAAGCTTGACCTCCTGTAATAATAACAGACAAATCTTTTCCAAACGCTTCACAGGATCAAGTTCTTCCAAAATGGGCTGCTTATCGCGGAACTCCACCAGCATCGCCGACGCAATCTTATCCGCCAGCACACCGGCGTCATGGCAGGCTTCCACCGAAAATACAACATCTGCGGCAATCGAATCCACAAAATCCAAATAACGGAAAAACAGCTCATGCGCCTGCCGCACCACGGCCTTTTCATAATCAGACCTACGCGCGGACGACGGTATGTCATCACAGGCAGTAACAACGGCCGACAGATATTTTTTTGAAAGCAGCGGCTCACTGATGAAGGCACGATATTCGCCCTCAACGATTACCCGCAGTGATTCTCTGTCGGAATTACGCAGGATCTGCTTGATTTTACCGACCGTGCCGATGGCATGCAGCTCCCGCAGTGTGGGATTCTCGACAGCGGGGTCCTTTTGCGTCACAAAAAAAGCGCACTGATCGTTGTCCATCGCCTTGCGGATCGCCTCGTAGGATTTCGGGCGCATGACTTCAAAGTGCAGGGTAGAATCCGGGAACAGCACCAATCCCCGCAGCTGCACCACCGGCAATTCACGTATGATAGGTTCATTTTTTTCCATATATAATAAACACCTTTATCGTTTTTTACTCATGCCATGCAGCAAATCGACACCACACCATGATAATAAAGTTATTGTACTATATTCGTCATTTTTTTTCAACCTTATTTTAAAGGTAAATTCTGATTTATCGGTTTGCGATAAATCAGAATTTAGGCAGAAGGTAGGAGGTTCAAAAATCGCTGCGCGATTTGGATTATAGAATAGATGACCGGTGACGGGGTAGCACGGCGCACCGCGAGACGGTCAGGGACATTGTCGCCTTGCTCGCTTGGGGCGCTTCGCAATGCTCTGTGTCCCTTCCTGCAAATGCACCGCCTGCCCCGTCCACCGGACGCGGCGGCTCATTTGCCATTTAATCATGCGGCAAACGGAAAATACTGTGGAAAGGTACGTTGTTTCCTTTGCCGTATGATTTTCTAATAAATGCCCGTAGGGCTTAGCCATATTCCAAAGCCGGAAAAGCATGCTGATCTTCCAATCTTTCTATACGGTGGGCGCTGTCGCGCCCCATTATAAAAATTCCGCAACGAGGAAAATAATATTCTCTCAAGAAGTTATCCCATCGTTGCAGAATTTAAACGGCGCAGTGCGCCGTGCTACACTGTTGCCGTTGGTTTTTAATGTCATGCATTATTTTTCGTTTTGTTCGGTTTTTGCTTGTAGTCCGCTGGGTTATGCGCAAAATCAACGGACGGGACAATGTGTATAGTGTAGTAACATAGTAAACAGGTGTGCAAAGACATAGTAAACAGTTTATGATAAAATAAAGGCATCAAAACACTGAGGTGAAAAAGATGTCATGGGAGCATAAAACTGTG
>JAFVBH010000064.1 GCA_017480115.1 Clostridia bacterium | reverse complement strand
TGCCGCTCTGCCGCGTTCAGCCATGCGCTGTCGGCTTCGATCTCCAAGCGGTAATCGCCGTCCGTCTGCGACAAACGCAGCCGAATCTCGCCGCTCTCCGCCCCTGCCGCGTCGGTCATGACCGGCGCTTCGACGGTATACCCCGTCTCGCCGTCCGCGGTCAAAAGACAAATCTCGTTTTCTGCGGTAATTTCGGGGGTCAGCGTACCGACGTCCAGCCGGAACGCGTAAATATAGCTGTCCTGCGGCGCGGCTACGACAATATCCTCCTTGATACCGGCGGACGAAATCGAGTAGTCCAATCCGGTATCCTCGCCGTAAATCTTGTATGCCAGCGCGGCGCTTGCGTTGCCAAGGGTCATAACGCTTTGGTTGTATGCCTCGACGCTCATTTTCGACGGCTTCAGCTTTGCCTTTTTCGCCGTGCCGCCGTTCTTTATCTGCACGGCGGAGGACTTGACAGCCGGTCGTTTTACCGCCTGTCTGCGCGCCGGGGACACGCCCGTCACGGGCTCCTCGGTGGTCGCTTCCGTATATGCCGCGACCGTTTCCGTCTGCCCCAGATAGGTCATGCCGATGACGTAATCGCCGTAGGTATAGGTCAGTGCGTCGGCAAAAATATCCTGCGGCACGGACACGTCGTAATTCTGCCCGTCCGCAATCGTATAGACCGTTTCCCCGTCGGCGTTCTTTGTCTTATTTAAGGAGAAATCCAGCTCCCGCCAGCCGTCCGCCGAGGCGTAATGCACCGGATAGTTATATGACGCGGCGATATAGCTGCCGTCACTGCAGCGGAAGTGTTTCGTCGTCTCGTCACGTTTGGTTTCATCCTCACCGACGATGTAGGACATTTCGACTTTTGTATCGAAATTCACATCCGTCAGGATTTCTTCCGCTTCTGTAAAATTCTCCGCCATGACGCGCAGCGGCAGCACCTGCGCCAGCATAATCACGCTGAGCAGCGCCGCCAATAGCTTTGTGCTTATCCTCATTTTTTGCTTCATAATCTACCCTTTCCGTAAAATCCCAAAGGAAATCCATTGCAGTTGCAACGATTTATTTTTAGCACAAAACGGAAAAAACGTCAAGACTTGCCGCAAAAGTGTCGATTTTAAATACCTGAAAATCGAAAACAGGCAAGCATTTTTATGATCATCGTGCAGCATCTGCATCCGCGCGCGCAAAACTCAGCTTTATCAGCGCGGCGCAACAGCAGGCGGCAAGGAGCATCGCCGTAAAATGGAATTTCAGAGTTAACAACAACACTTCCTGCGCATGGGCGGCGGCGATCATATCCTCACGATGCAGGATCGAATAGCCAAGCCGTTCCAGACGGGTCACGTCCGCGCCGGTAAGATCGCGATTTTTCATCAATACGCATATAGTTGAATTATCTCTATATAAACTTGCGCTTGTGCCGGCGGCAAGGATCACCGGCTCTTCGCCGGAAAGTGACAGTTCCAAAATAAAATCAGCGGAATATGGTTTTCCACTTTCATCAGCATAGCGCAAACGGACGGTATTGCCGAACGCCTCCGCCGCAATTTCACGGAAAGCCGCGTCGTTCAGATAAAAATGACCTTTTTCCGCCGTAAGACCGTAGCGCGTGAATAGATAATCTGAGGATAACTGCGTGACGGAAAAATTTTTTTCTTTGTCAAAGGATATCGTGTATTCTCGCTGTGGACTTGCGGCAAGCACGCCGTCGGTTTTCAGCAGCTCGTTGATATCATTTTGCGTGATCGTGTCCGTCAACCGAAGCAGGTATTCACAAGGCGCATGGACTGTGCGGACATATTTCATGATTTGCATACTGCCGTTTACAAGAAAATAAACGGAAAGAATCAACATAATCACGGCAAGTTTTGCGACGTTTGACTGCCGCCGCCACCGGAAAAATTTACGTAATCGGTTCATGGAGCTTCCGTCCTTTGAAATATCGTATCAGCAGGAACGCGCCGATGGCAAGGATCAATATTGCCAAAATAACGATGATGATCCACCACTGCTTCGGGTGATCCTCCTTGACAGTCCGTTCCGACAGCGGTGATTTGATGACGGTCGAAATATCCTGCGTTTCGCTGTACTCTTTTCCCTCGGCATCCTCGTAATAGTATGTGACCGTGCCGGTGGTCTTACCGTAAAGAGAATTACCGACGGTCAATCCTGTGGCGGTGACCTGCGTTGACACGGTGGCAGCGCTGCCCGGTTCGATGTCGCCGAAGAACACCGTGCCTTGCGGGATCAATCCGTCCGCGTCAATTTGCGCACGGACGTTATAGACCTTGACGCGGCCGAGATTCATCGCCTGCATATCAACTTCCACGGTGTCGGCGACAATGATCTCCTGCGGGAGCACCGGCGGGTCGAATTGCATGTGCAGTGCTTGTCCGATCGTGAGCTTTGCCGTGCCTGAGCCCGCGCCGGTCATACCCTTGTTATAGGCAAAATCATAACTCAAATTAAAGTCATATTGTCCCGGCGCAACGGCGACGCTTGACTGAACGTCAAAGTTGATTTCTTTCGTTTTTCCCGCGCCGATATGGTCAATAAATTGTGTATCGGATGCGCTCAGCAGCGTGAAATTCTCATTCGGCACGGCGACCGTCACGGTCATATTGCTGACCGATTCCGTGCTGCTTTTATTGACCAGTAACGCCGTCAGACGGAACTTTGCACCCGCCGTCACCGCCGTTTCGTCATCCGTTGCAAATCGGTAGGATTCCACCAGAACTTTCGGCTGTAATACGACGGGTTCTTCTTTCTGCTCTTCCGTGGCAGCCTTACCGTCGGAGATCACGACGTACACTGTGGTTTCAAAGGTCACGGACTCGCCGTTCAGATCGGCGCCGTTTGCAGAAACCGACACCGGGTAATTGCCGTTGATCCGATCCTTTGATAATTCCAGCGGAAACGAGATCAGATACACCCCGCCGAAGAGTTTTACGTCTTTCTGATAGTTCTTATAAACAAACGGCGAGCTCATGGCGTCCCCCAGTTGAACGCTTGCGCGGAGGGTGTCGTTTTTTAACTTTCCGTCGCAAAGCAGCGGCACAACGATATAGGCAACCCCGTTTTTGACCGTCGGCACATAGCCCTCGGCATAAGATTTTTGCATATTATCATATGTCTTTTGACTGTCCAGAAACAGGGCGGTCCGCTGCAGTTCTGTCCTGCCCTCCTCCGCGGCAACCACCGGAAACGGCAATATCACAAACAACAGAAAAACAACAAGAAATAACGACGTCTTTTTCATTTTTTATGAACCTCCATTTCGTACACGGTATCGCATAGCTCGCTGATATCGGCGGCGTTGTGGCTGGCGAGCAAAATCGCTTTTCCCTGCGCTCTTAAATTTTTCAGCAGTTCCCGCATATCGAAGACCGCCGTTTTATCAAGACCGTTAAACGGCTCGTCAAGGATCAGTACGCTCGGATCTTCCATAATGGCCTGCTCGATCCCCAGCCTTTGCCGCATACCGAGAGAGTATTTTGTCACCGACTTGTGCATATTTGCAGTCAGACCGACTTTTTCCATGGCAGAAAGAATTTCCCGTTTGCCGATTTTCCCCTTCAGCGACGCCAATATTTTCAAATTTCTGTAACCGCTCATATTGGGGATAAAGCCGGGCGTTTCGATGATGATACCGAGACTGTCCGGGAAATCGCAGTCCTTGCCTACCCGCTTGCCGTTTACGTGGACCGTTCCGCTGTCCGGTTTCAGAAAGCCGCAGATACATTTCATCAACACCGTCTTGCCGCAGCCGTTGTTGCCGACGATTCCCACGATCTGCCCGTAAGGCACGGACAGGTTCATATCCTGCAAAACGGTTTCCTTTTTGAAGGATTTATACAGACCGCGAACCTCAATGCCGTTCATATTCATTTCTCCGTTCCCGTAAAGTTAAATGGATAGGATTTTACCCGCCAAAAAGCCAGCGCAAACAGCGCCAGACTGACCGCGGCGAAAAACAGATAGGACTGCCACAGCCGCGGCAGATTGTCATAGCCGAAATTGTGCATATAGTAGGTCGCATGGTTCAGCGGCGACAGCCAGCCGAACAGGATATTTGCGATACGGCGTTTTTCCTGTCCCATACGAAACCATTTGGAGATCAGATCGGGTGTTAAAAACAAGCCGAAGCCACTGTACAGCACCCCGCCGATCATGCCGAGTTTTCCCTTAAACAAATTTAACAGAAAAATCAGGCTTGACATCGTCAGCGAATACCCCAGCACCAGAGCGAAAATATGAAAAGTGCAGCGGTACGGGAATGACAGCTCCAGCACCTTGACAAAGGCGGGAACAGCGATCTCCTCCCCGATGGACGAATAGCCGAGGATCGCGGCGGTGTCGCTCCACAGGTTTGCCGTGTACGATTTGACGCTGCATAAAAAACAGGTGGAAATAAGAATAAACAGCACGTAGACCGTTGTCGCCAAGATGATGTATACGATCTGCCCCGCCATCCAGCAAAGGCGCGAGGTGCGCACCAAAAGAAACGGAACCTCATTGCCGAGATTCGGCAGGTCGGCAAACAGCAACAGCAGGCACAGCGACACAAGTAAAATAGAGACTGCGTCGCCGAACGTCCAGATAAACGGCTCAAACAGCTGCAACGAGCTATTGTGGGTGGTTGCGAATACCACGACTTTGTCCGACAGCAGAAAGCACGCCGTAAAGCCCAGCCCGAACGCCAGAAGAATCTGTGGGCTGCGTTTCCAACCACGAAAATTATGAAACGCCAAGGTGAAGATTTGACGGAATTTATACACGCGCAAGCCGCCTCCTTAAAACGAGATCATAACACAGGGCAAGCAAAACAATGAGCATGACAAGCAAAACCGCAACGCCTGTTTCATCAAAAATCCATGTATGCGTCGGTTGCAACCATTCATAAGGATATAAACAGTACAAATCCTCCCAATAGCGGTCGTGTAGAATAATCATAAAGTGATACAGCACGAATGCGCCGCCGTATGCCGCGTATTTACTGTTTGACAACGCCGCCAGCAGCGACGCCAGACTTGCCCAGAGAAACGCCGACAGGAACAATAACAGATACTTGACCTCTCCGACCTCTTCCCCTTTGATTGTCTGATACACAAACGCGGGAACGGTCTCCGAAAGCCCGCCCGCAATGCCGCAGGCAAGGAACTTGCCGAAGATATACCCCGAGAAGCTGCTCCTCGCCAGAGAAAATTTTACGAAGCCGTTTTTGTACTCATCCGAAAAACCGCAGGCGTAAGGCAGCGTGCAGACCACGGGAACGCTCATACGAAACAATTCGGAATCCATACCGCTTGTGAATAATATCAACAGTTCCGCGGCAAGGCTCACAAGAAAACGGACGGAACAACACGCCCGCTTGAAATCTGTTTCAAACGCATTCATGCTCCCGCCCCCTAAAAAAAATGCCGCACTCAAGATACATTGAGTGTAGCATTTTTTTGTGCATCAAGTATTCATCGGAATGTCAGCAAATTGTAAAATGAAGATCAACCCTGTTTCAAAACGCGGCGTGTGTTGCGACCCCACAGCGCCGCGGCAGCCAGCGATCCCAAAAGCAGCAGACAGCCCAGTACCGTAAAGGCGATGACGTGACCGGTAGAATCGTACTGCCCGTAAATACTGATAAACGTCATCACAACGGCCAAAATCGGCGGCGCAAGCAGTGCGGACAGGCGGTCAGACAACGGCAGAGCGCCGCGGAGACGGATCAGGTTGAAAAAGCCGATCAACACAGCAATACCGTAAACAACAGCGAAAATGATCCACAAAACGCGGTCTGAGAGATGCGCAATATTATCCTGCGCCCATACGAACGTCTCCACAGCGGGAATACAGAGCGCCGCGGAGATCAGCGTAATCAAAGCCGTGTAACATCTACTGATAACAAATAAACCTTTTTTCATCGTGAATATCTCCTTTTCTGTTTTGTGGCTTTAGTATAGCACAAAGAGCAGAAAAGTGGGCGCGCACGTCATTTTTGGCTGGTTTTTTGTAAGAATCGGCAACCAGCACGATACCCGAAGATGATCACCGTAAGAAACCGGCGCAGTCTGATACGTTTAACAAGTTATATATAAGAAGAACGTCTACGGCGTATCACCCCCACGTCTCCCTGCCCGTTCGGCTCGGCGCTTCGTGTTATATGCAAAACTGCTCACAACGCGAGCAGTTTCCTAATATAATAAAACAAAAATCTGCCCGCATATCAAACGGACGGAAGCGCTTTTCACAAGCGCCTCCGTCCGGATTTTCAAAGTTGATCAGTTGGGATTATATGTGAGCTGTTTTGCGAAAGAAGTCCGTAATCGACTGAAGTACGTTGCGTACCGCGGCGCGCGGAATTTCAGAAAAGCTCTTTGTGCCGTAATGCGCGTACAGCCACTCACTGATGGGTGTAAAAATATTTTTTCCCTTCTTATTCGCTTTTACAACCCCGGCGTTTACAAGCGCGTCGGTGAGCGCTTGCTCCGCAGCCTCAATCTCACCCGCAGCCCCCACCGTCCGGCTGAGCACCTCCTCACTCTGCGCAATAGCGTCGGTAAGCGCTTTCGCTTTGTCGCCGGAAAGCTTCGCAGCATCAACATCCTTTGCCTGCGATAAAAGCGGAAGGATCGTTTTCACGTTCCGCCCGTTGTTAAATTGCGGGAACGCCGGATCGGCATAAACGTCCGTAATGTCATCATGCGCGATCAGCTCCATGGCAAGCTTGAGGATAACGTCGTTATATTGGGTCAGATCGTGCCTCTGCGCATCGAAATAGAAGGTGGTATCCGGCAGCAGCCCCGCGGACGCGTCAACGACATGGTCGGGAGAAATATGATGATGGGTCGGGTCGCTGCAATGGGTGTTTTTCTGCTCGTATCCCTCCGGCAGCGTTTCGCCGACATTTGCGGCGTAAGCGCCCATAGACGTAGAATCCAGCTGAATAATAAAATCGGCATTTTCCGTATTCCAGTTTTCACCGACATTGATCAACGCGTAATCATACTCCGCGACGCAAAAGACCTGTACGCCGCGTTCGGTCAGCGTCTGAATATTATCCCTTGCATGCAACTGCGCCTGATAGTAACGGTCGGTCTGACTGCGAATCGCCGCCATTTCCGGCGAAGACAGATACCGTTCCGCCGCGGAGGGATAATCCCCGGAGGGACAAAGCGCCCACATGCTCGTGCTTCGGATCATAACGTCCTCTACCAAACATTTTACACCCTTTTGCAGGCTGTTGATAATAACAGAATCCGGTAAAAGCCGCAGCAACACCTCGATAAGTCCCGCCGTTTTTTCGTCCAGCAGGCGCATATCTTCTAAAAAGCCGTGATAAAGGTAATCACTGTCAAGGAAGGTGATTCTGTCGTTAAAGACGTCGCCGATAAGTTTTGAGCCGTCCAGCGCGGGAACCACGAACAGCACCTTGTGCAAATCCGCCGATACCTGGGGATAATAGTCCAGCATCGCGCTCACGACGGTACCGCCCTGACTGAGCGGGACAAGGTTGACCTTGCGGTGCCCCGTTTGCACCTTGACCATTTGAATATACGTATAGAGCTCATTAACAATGTCGATATGATTACCGAAAGAGTTATAAGAAAAATAGTACAAATGATCCAACGGAAGATCGGTGGGATACAGGTCAAACGGAATATGCGAGTTAATGATCCCGCGTTCATAATCGTTGCATTCGGCATAAGAATAGGGGAATTTTTCCACCTGCACGTTGCCCGTATTCTGCGCATACAGGTCGCTGGCATTGATGCCGAAACTCATGCCGATCGCGTCGGCGACCGCATTGGAAAGCCCTGCGTCACGCTGCGTTAAAAGAGAAAGCAATGCCGGGAAAAATGCTCTTTTCACCAGTTGCTTGGTCTGGATATACGCGGGAAACGCGGATATTTTATTGCCGTCCTTATCCAGCAGAAAATCGCCGTCGTCATCGAGCACAACAACGCTGGACTGTCCCAGCCCGGGGACAATGATCGTCGGGTAATACGCACAGTCTGCCCCGCAGGCGGTGCGTTTATCCGCAGCAAAAACGCCGACTGCGCCGACACTTGCCATCAGAACGATACAAAGACATACCGAAATCACGCGCAAAAAATTTTTTTTCATACCAAAACAACGCTCCATTTAAAAGATAATAAACATTATACCAAATATCTTCCGAATTTTCAAGGAGCAATTCCCAAAAACATCTTATCATTGCTCGTACAATCGTTACGCTTGAATTTGCATTTTTGTGCCCCTGCCGACCGCGCTGTCGATGTCGAGCGTCATATGGTGGTGCTTTAATATCAGCGCCGTGAGCGCAAGCCCGAGACCTGCGCCGCCGCTTTTGCGGGAGCGGGATTTATCGATCATATAGAACGGCTCTAAAATCTTTTCTTTTTCCTCCGCGGGAATGCCGCAGCCGTGATCCTCTACGGTAATACCGCCATCAGAAGCATACAGAAGAACTTCAGAATGCTCCGGGCTGGCTTTGATCGCGTTATCGATCAGATTCACCAGCACGTCGGTCATTAAATCGAAATCGCCGTGAATCGTACCGTCCTGCGACAGGATTTTCAAGGTGATATCTTTTTCCACCGCTTTGACGCTGCACAGCTTGACCGCGGAATAGAACAGATCCGCAATCTCAATGTCGGTAAAGGTCAGCTCCGTCTCGCTTTCCAGTTCTAAAAGACGCATCATTTTTTTCGACAGGCGTTCCAGCCGCTTACACTCCTCGTAAATATAGGTGAGGGCTTCTTCTTCGTCCTCTTTGTTAAGTTTAACAGACCGTAAGGTCTGGGCGTAGCCGGAGATCGCCGTCAGCGGGGTTTTCAGCTCATGGGTCAGATCGCCCATGAAGATGGTTTTTTTTTGCTCCGATGTCTGCAATGCCCGGAGCTGTTTTTCCACCGCGTCCGCCATTTTGTTAAAATCCTCGCCCAGCGCGCCGATCTCGTCTTTAGACTTGATATCCACCCGCTTTTCATACGAGCCGTCCGCAATGCTGCCCGCCGTTTCAGACAGCCTTTGCAAGGGCTTGAAGGTATGACGCAGAGTCAAAAGCAGAAACAGCCCCGCCGCCAGAACCGCCGCCACCGAGACGCCCGCCATGCCTGCGGCAAGCATCCGCAGACGGTTTGTCATATTGCGATTATCCGTAAAGTGATAGAACGCGTAGCCCGAATTTTTTTGCGGCGAACAGCGCACCACGGTATAATAGCTCCCTTGATAACGAAACACGCAGACGTCCGCGCCCGCGCCGCCGTCCGGATTATAATACTGATAATCAAAGGCTTTCAGCGCATCCTCGGAAAACACCGTCATATTATAGTAAACGCTTGACGCGCCGTCATAAAACGAGCAAACCGTCATATCGTCCTTGCGGTTCTTGAAAAAATATTCCGCAGTCTTTTCATCCATGTCTCCGTGCAGGCGTTTGGCATAGTCCATAAATTCCTGCGCTATGCCGACAGTTTCATAGTAGGCGTTCTGCACCGCGTCCCGCCGCAGAACCCGCGCGCAGACGAACCATATGACAACATTGCTCAGCAGCATTGCCGAAAGCACAGCGATACTGCTCAGTAATATGATTTTCGTCCGCAGCTTCAACGGGAGCCCTCCAATCGGTAGCCCATTTTGGGTACGGTGACGATCTTGTCATACAGGTCGAGCTTTTTGCGCAGCTGTCCGATATGCACGTCCACGGTGCGGGTCTCGCCGTAGTAGTCCGCGCCCCAGACAAGACGCAGAAGATCGTCCCGTGAGATCGCGATATTCTTATTCTTCACCAGCACCGCTAAAAGATCGAATTCCAAGGGTTTGAGATTGATAAACTCCCCCGCTTTCCGAACCGTGCGCCCATCGAGATCGATGGTAAGATCATCGAAATGCATAACAGTTTCTGTGCGCTGTGTACGGGCAAGCACTTTATCAATACGCACAAGCAGCTCCAGCACCTCGAAGGGCTTGGTCATATAGTCCTCCGCGCCGCCCTGCAACCCCGCGACCTTGGAATTGATATCATCCTTTGCCGTCAGGAAGATCACGGGCACGCCATAGGGTTTCAGAATTTCCAGCAACGCAAAGCCGTCCTTGCCCGGCACCATGACGTCCAGCAGCGCCAGGTCATAATTATGATCTTTGTATAAGGACTGCGCCGCTACGTCACCGTCATAAAAAATGACGGACTCCATACCCGCGACACGCAGATTCATGGCGATCATCTTGGCGATGGCCTCCTCGTCCTCGACGATCAGGATTCGTTTTGACATAAATCTACTACCTCATTGGATAATTCAGCTTTTAATCGATCAAAAACGTCTGCAACGGAAAGTCTGATATCTGATGAAGTTGCAGCATTTTCAGCTTCATCTAATTTTATTTCTATCTCATCTTTGACACATTTTTCTGTTGACATGCTCTCACCTCATATACCGCAAACAGATACGGTATTATTTTAGCATAATACCATATCCGTTGCAATGTCTTAATATCCTAATTCGCTGTTAATGATCGACCCGTCAATGGCGTTAACGGTCATGACGCTGAACTCGCTGTCGCCCGCGTAAAGGTTATAATAGTCGCCGTCCTCGGTAATTTCATTGACCGTTCCGAAGAAATCCCACACCGGCACGAGCAGCCCCGTGTCCCAACTGTCTTTTTCACTGATGCGGGAATAGCCAAGACGCACACGGTCAATATCAATCTCAACGGCGTTGTATTCGCTGGCATTGGAGACCGCAACCATTTTTTCAAAGGTCGCTTTTACATCGTCAAATGAACGCAGCGCGGCGTTTTCCTCGACGGTTTCCGTGATTTCCAGCGGCGAATACCAGTCAAACCCCACAATGCCGCTGTCGTTGATACGAAATTCAATACACTCCTCGTTCCATTCCTTTTTGGAGTAGGTCTCGCTCTGCCAGTCCTCCGCAAACTTTCCCCCCGCATTATTGACAAATACGCCGCCCGGATTCCGTTTGTATTTCAGGATGTAATACGGACGGTAAATCCACGCGTTCTCCTTCGTTACGCAATCCTCCGTAAACAGATCGCCCTCTGCCAGACCGTAGCCCGAAATCCCGATTTCAGTTAGAAAAGCGTTTGCCCGCGCGACGGCGTCATCCTTTGAGAGCGCGCACGTTTCCTCCGGATAAACAGTGATCGGCGTACGATTTCTGTCATACTCGCTGTACTCTTCAAGGATATTTTCGATTTCCTCCGCGCGCAATGCGCCGCTCAGCAGAAATCCGTCTTGCGCGCGGCTGTCCCGCAGCATTGTTTGGGACGCGACAGCGGCGGTAACACCCTCCTCATAGCCGTATGGGTTCAGCCTGACACGCAGAATATTGTCTCTGTCCTTATTATTGTAAACAAACACTGAGGCGTATGTCTGCGCATCCTCCCCGCTCACGCCGTAATAGAACGTGCCGTCCGGATTCAGATTGTACAACCACTTATAAAAAGTATTGTCGGGGTTTCGGTTATAGCAATCGGCAACGCTTTTCAGTTTGCCGTCGTTCGGCGCGGACGGAAATTCCACTTTATCGGGCGCAGCTTCGTAATCCGCAAGGAGAGCGTCCAGTTCATATCGGTATGCGGCGAGATCCGGGCTCTCAGCATGCAGCCGCTCGATCATCTGACGGTAGGACGCAAGACTCGGCTCGATATCCGCTTTTGTTTGAATGCGCAGAAAATCCCCGTCGTAGAGCGGGATATCGCCGATCAGGGCCGATTTGACCCTGGCGAGAAGCTCGTCGGTGATCGGTTTTTGCTTGACGCGAAACACGGACAGTTTATCCGTCTGCGGGATATCCACCTGCGCGTCCACGTTGACCGTCACATGCAGCGCGTCGTCCTGAATCGTGGTCTTGTAGGTGTCGTATTTCTGCGACAGAACGTCCGCGCCGTCGCCGCCGTTCGCCTGCTCGATCAGATTGTCGAGATTCTTGTTTTTAACAATGGACGCGTCGGGATTTTTCTGACACGCGGCGAAGCTGAACAGCAGCCCCGCGCACAGCACCCCGCAGCCGATTCGTTTGATTGTATATTTCATGTATATCTTCCTCCGACTGTATTTGTCTTTATTGTACCACGGGACGCGGCATCAAGTATGCATCGAAATGTAAACAAGTTGCAAAACCGCATGAAAAATTCCCGCTTTTGCGTTCGCTGACGTCGTCCCCGGCAAAGGCATTTCCGCCATGCGTTATATTTCCTTTACTGCAGAGGAAGCTATTCGTTTCTTAGACAATAAAAACAACACCACTGCGGTCTTCCCCCAAGGAGGGCGACACGCAATGGTGTTGCTGTGTTATTCAGCTTCGATTTCCTTGATAATGCACTCGTTGCCCTTGAGCAGCCAGGTTTCGCCGGAATGGCAGTAGGGGCATTCCTTCCCGTATTTTACGGTCGCATAGGTGCCCTTGCAATTATCACAATAGGTCACCGCGGGGATCTGTTCGATCACCAGCGTACTGTTTTTCAGCACCGCGTGCCTGCCTTTAAAATAATCCCAGCAATCCGTAAACAGATCCGTCATGATACCGGAAACCTCACCTACCTGCAAAACAACCTTTCCGATGGCAGTCAGATGCTCTGTTGCCGCCGTTTCGTCCAGCGTTTTGGCAAGATGCAAAACGATCCCCATTTCATGCATAGATCACTTTTTGCCTCCGAACACGGTTTTTGCCATGCGCTTGATCGCATAAGGGCCGACCTTCAGGAACTTATCCTCGGCGCGCACCATGTTGGAACATTCCGGAAGATCACGGGAAAGATGAATCGCGTCAAATTCGCAGCGCGTGGTGCACAGCCCGCAGCCGACACAGCGGTTGAGGTCCACCACCGTCGCGCCGCAGCCGAGACAACGCGCAGCCTCGATCTTGACCTGCGCCTCAGTCAACGGCAGCCGAAGATCCTTAAAGGTCTCCGTGGCGTTGCCCTGCTTGTGCCCGGGCACCTGCCGCTTAGCATTGTCAAAGCTTTCCAGTACCACATCGTCCTTATTCAGTTCAACAAACTGCCGAAGGTCGCGGGCTATCGTCTGGGACTGTCCGGCGTGTACGCTGCGGTGCATGCTCTCGCAGCCGAGCTTGCCGTCCGCGATCGCGTCAATGGCGAAGCGCGCGCCGTGCCCGATGTCGCCGCCGACAAAAATATCCTTCTCGCCGGTCTCAAAGGTGACAGGATCATGTACGACTGTGCCGTTGGGACGCAGCTCAACCTTCGTGTCTTTCAGCAGGTCGCCCCATACGGCGCTCTGCCCGATCGCCTGCAAAACAGTGGAGCACGGGATCGTGATCGTCTCGTTCTCATCATATTTCGGCGCAAAGCGATGATTCTCATCAAAGACGCTGACGCATTTCTTAAATACAACGCCGGTGACCTTGCCATTTTCAGTCAAAATCTCTTTGGGACCCCAGCCGTTGCAAACGGTAATATTTTCCGCGATTGCCTCGTCTACCTCGTCTCTTGCGGCGGGCATTTCGTTTTCGCCCTCCAGACAAAGCATCGTGACCTTTCCGCTTGCCGCGCGGACAGCGCTTCTCGCAACGTCAACGGCAACATTGCCGCCGCCGATCACGACCACGTCGCCCTCCAGCTTCAGGCTGCTGTCGGCATTGATCCTGCGCAGGAACGAAACGCCGGACTCCACACCCGCCGCGTCCTCGCCGGGCACACCGGCTTTTCTGCCGCCCTGCATACCGATGGCAAGATAAAACGCCTTGTAGCCGTCCGCACGCAGCGATTGAATGGTTACGTCCTTGCCGACTTCTACGCCGCATTTAAATTCGACGCCCATCTGCCGCAGTACGTCGATCTCGGCGTCGATCACTTCTTTTTCCAGCCGGAAGTTGGGAATACCGTAGACCAGCATACCGCCGAGACGTTCCTCTTTTTCAAACACGGTCACATCGTAGCCGCGGGTACGCAGATAATAGGCGCAGGAAAGACCCGCCGGACCGCCGCCGATGACTGCCATCTTATAGTCGGCGCCCCACATACCGCCGTCGTCCTTTTCACAGACGGGAACAAACCGGTTTTCGGCATTCAGCTCCTGCGCGGCGATGAATTTTTTGATTTCATCAATGGCGATGGGTTGATCGATCGTACCTCTGGTGCAGGCGTCCTCGCAGCGGCGGTTGCAGACCGCGCCGCAAACGGCGGGAAACGGGTTATCCTGCTTAATGAGCTTGAGAGCGTCAAGATATCTGCCCTCTGCCGCCATCTTTACATATCCCTGTACGGCAAGATGCGCCGGACAGGCGGTCTTACAGGGCGCGGTGCCCGTATCGTAGCAGTTGATTTTCGCGTCCTCACGGAAATGAGGATTCCAGTTATCCGCCGTCCACTTCTTGTTGTCTGGCAGTTCGGTAAGCGGATAGGTCACCTCGCCGTGCTTGGTGCAAAGCTTTTGTCCCAGCTTCGCCGCGCCGACGGGACAAACCTCCACGCACTTGCCGCATGCCACGCACTTGGATTTTTCCACATGGGCGCGGTATGCCGAGCGGGACATATTCGGCGTATTGTATAACTGGCTGGTTCTCAGCGCGTTACATACGCCGGGCGCGCAGTTACAAATCGCGACGATCTTTTCCTCGCCGTCAATATTCGTAACCTGATGCACAAAGCCGTGACGCTCAGCGCGTTCGAGTATCTCTAACGCTTCGTCATAAGAGATGTATCGCCCCATGCCGCGGTCAACGCTGTATTCCGCCATATCGCCCACGCCCATGCAGAACTCGCCGTTGATCTCGCCGCTGCCTTCGCCGCGCATCGCCTGCTGCTTGCGGCAGGTGCAGATGCCGACGGAGTACTTATCGTATTTTTTCAGCCAGTGGGAGATATGCTCCACCGGCACAGAATGATTTTCATGCTCGATTGCCTTTTCCACCGGAATGACGTGCATGCCCACGCCTGCGCCTCCGGGCGGGATCATCGGGGTAACGCCCTCCAGAGGCATCTGCGTCATCAGATTGAAGAACGTGGCAAGATTCGGGTGCTGCTTTGTCAGTTCATCGTTCATCATCATGAACTCCGCGGAGCCGGGAACGAAAATCGGCAAATTATAGTGCTTGCGCTTGTCTGGACCTTCGCGGGTCATTTCCACAAGACCGACCCAGCAAAGATGGTCGATCATTTTCTGGCATTCTTCCTCGCTCATGTTATTCATCTTTGCCAGTGTGGGAGTATCATAGGGCACGCGGGTCTTTTTAAAGTTCAGCAGGAACTTGACCTCGTCCTTGGTCAGCACCTCGTCCAACGCCCAATACTCGGGATCGTCGGTTTTCATCGTGTGCGTATACTTGACAAGGTAACGGTCGGTAATCATCGTTCCCAGCTTCAGAACGAGTTTTTCCTTCTCCTTATCAGGCGCAACATAGTTCGGGTCCTGCCGGAAATCCCAGTCGTTGACCATACGGTTTTTCTGCGGCTTCATAAGCTTTTCTCCTTTGAATTTTCCTCGTATGTATTTTACGGGTCGCCGCGCCAAGCGGCGACTGCCCGTTGTGAACCATGTAATTTATGACTGTTGCCATTCCGCCATGCGCTCGCAGAGCCAGTCTTCCAGCGCCTGCATACCCTCTCCTGTTTTTGCAGAGACCGGGAATATTTTTATATCGGCGTTCAGTTTTTTGACGCGCGCAATACAGCGCTGCACATCAAACGTAAAATAAGGCAAAGCGTCAAGCTTTGAAATCACGAGCGCATCGCTTTTACCGAACATCAACGGGTATTTCAGCGGCTTGTCGTCCCCCTCCGGCACAGACAGAATCATCAGATTTTTTCCCGCGCCGGTGTCGTATTCCGCAGGGCAAATGAGATTTCCCACGTTTTCCAGAAAAATGAGATCCGCATTTGCGTCCATTGCCTCCACGGCGGCGGCGGTCATGCCCGCGTCCATGTGGCACATGCCGCCGGTATGTACCTGAATTGCCTTTGCGCCCAGAGATTCAATCCGCACCGCATCAACGTCGGATTCAATATCCGCCTCCATGACGGCGATGGACGTATGCGGCATATCCCGAATGATCCGCGACAACAGCGTTGTTTTACCGGCGCCCGCGCTGCTCATGACGTTGATCAGCAGCGTACCGCCGGCTTTCATTTTTGCCCGCAGCCGTTCCGCGTCTTTTTCGTTCGACGCGGTGACCGAAGCGCCCAACTGAATCACCTTCATCTCAGCGCCCTCCTTTGCTCGATCTTCTCGCGCAGCAGCGCCGCCACTGCGGCAAAGCCTTCGCCGGTCTTGGCAGAAACGGGAAATATCTCCATCGATTCATTCAACGCCTTTACCCGCGCCCGCGCCTTATCCAAATCAAAATCAAAAATGGGTACGGTATCGATTTTGTTGATGAGCAGAACGTCGCTGACAGTAAACATCAGCGGATATTTCAGCGGCTTGTCGTCCCCCTCCGGTACGGAAAGCAGCATCATGCGAATATCCGCGCCGACTTCAAATTCCGCAGGACAAACAAGATTGCCGATATTCTCAAGGAAAATAATATCCAGCCCCTCAATGCCCATGGCGTCCAGCCCCCGGGCGGTCATATCCGCGTCCATATGGCAAAGTCCCGCCGTATGCAGCTGGATCACGCGGGTGCCGGTATGGGCAATTGTTTTCGCGTCCACGTCGGAATCCACATCGGCCTCCATGACGCCGACGGTATATTTATCGCCCAGCAACCGGATCAGCTGCAGCAGCGTCGAAGTCTTGCCCGCGCCGGGCGATCCCATCAGATTGACCAGAAGCGCGCCGCTTTGTCTTGTTCGCGCTCTTGTTTGCGCGGCAGCCGCTGCATTGTCGGCAAGCAGCCGTTCCTTTGTTTCAAAAATTTGATAATCCAAGGTGCTCCCCCTTAAATCTCATATCGGATACCGATCCGAAACAGTCGTTTTTCCGCCGTACCGGACAGCCGAAATTCCCCGTCGCCGCTGCTGCTTTTCAGCGTGACCGCGTCGTTCAGGCGCGCTTCTCCGGTATACTCGGTCAAAACCTCCCGCACCGACGCGTCCCGCAGGGCGGCAGGCATCATATCCTCCGCAAGATCGAAGTACCGCGTATTGTTCATATGCCCGTTCAGATCAACATAGCTGTACGGCACAACAAAGGTCTGTGCGCGCGCGCCGTCGGGCAGTTTCGGCGGACGGGGAAGAAAAATTTCCCAATCGGGTCTGCCGCCGTCGATATGGATCTGCGCCTTTTCCGGGAACACCATGACGCGGGTCTCGCCGTCCATCAGCGCCCAGAGCGCCGCAGCGGTTACCAGCGTGTGTCCCGCTGCGTCTGACACGCGGTAATACCGCGGAAAAAAGGTATGCATTATATCTCCCGGCAGGCTTTCCAACCGGATCGTCTCGTCATAGACCGGCAGACGGTTGATTTTTGCCTGCTGGAGCGTGACGACCCAAAGCAGACCTCTGTCAAGCGTCTTTTCCCTGCCCGCGCCGAGCTGCTCGGTATGCGCGATCGCAGCCTCCTGTAAAAAGGTAAACAATCGGCTCAACCGCAGCCTTTGGTGAAGATCGGTATCGGAGGACAGAATTTTATATTCTTTTTTATAGCTGTCCATATTGTGTTATTTCAGTCGCTTTTCAATCGCGGAAACCACATCGCCGACGGTATACAGCTTTTGCCACTGCCGATCCGGAATCTTGACGTCAAAGGTCGCCTCCAGCCGGCAGATAATGAGCGTAAAGCCCATGGAATCGATTGCCGTATCGGTATTGATCACGGTCGCTTCCGTCAATGTCTGCGCCTCCGTCTCCGGCACGCATTCATGAACGATTTCAAGTGTTTTCTCGAAAATTTCCTGTCTTGTCATTGCCTTCCCACTTTCTGTTGGAGTGCCCAACGCTTTATTTTTCCCGTTGCCGTTCTCGGCAGCGGATCATGAACGATATACATGGCTTTCAGCCGTCTGCCGATGGGCAGCGTTTTCATCACTGTCTCCAGCTGCGCGGTCAACGCCTCCCGCTCTGTTTCCGCCCCCTGCAGGACAAGTACGGGGAACCCGCCGCTTTCGACCACCGCAAAATCCCTGTCCCGCAATACCGCGGCAAGCGCCCGTTCATACTCGGGCAAAAAGATCTTTGTGCCGTCGGACAGCACCAAAATTTCCTTTTTTCTGCCGGTGACGTGTAACAACCCGTTCGCGTCGAACACGCCGAGATCTCCGGTCGAGAGGATCCCGTCTTTGAGGACTGCGCATGTCGCCTTCGGATCCTTATAATAACCGGTCATCATGCAGGTGGGACTGTCTATGAGAATTTCTCCGTCCGGCGCAAGCGTGACCGTATCGTCAGGGCAAACCGTCATTGCATAGGGATCGTCGCCCAGGGACAGCGCCACGCCGGAAGAGGTTTCCGTCAAGCCATAGCCGAAGCTGACGCGTATGCCCTTGGCACGCAGTGCGGCAGGGATCTGCGGGGCACAGTCTCCCGCGCCAATCAGCACCAGCCGCAGACTTGCGCTGAGCAGCTGTTTTTGCAACAGAAACCCCAGCAGCATCGGCACCGCGGACAACACGGTGGGGCGGAAAAACGCGCAATCGTCAAAATAATGACGCGGCCCCCTGCCCAGCGCGACACACGCGCCGCAAGACAGCCCCCACAACAACGCGCATACAAAACCGAACACGTGATCCAGCGGCAGCATACACATCAGCACATCACGCTGTTCCAGCGGCAGCAGTGAACCGCCGTTGAACGCACTGGCGCACAGACTTTGTTCCGTAAGAACAACCGCCTTTGTTTTTGCCGTTGTACCGGAAGTAAAAAACAATATTTTTCCCTTACCGTCGGCAACGCCGCCCGTCAGCGCGGGAGCCAGCGCCTCGATAAGCTCCGCATCTCCCCAAAGCAGATCAATATCCGTATACGCGATCTGCGCCGGATCGACATTTTCATTTAATAAAACAAGCTGCAGCCCCGCGCGAACCGCGGCAAAAATCTCAATCACACAGGCGAGCGTTCCGTCGCACAAAACGCCCAGACAGGTTTTTCCCGTCGCATGCAGCGCAACAGCTCTTTCCTCTATGAGGGCGCAAAGCGCAGCATAGCTGACCGTCTGCACCGTATCGCCCCGCCCGACTTTCAGCGCGGGGGCTTGCGGCGTACGCACCGCGTGATACCGCAGCATTTCCTCGAAGCTTGCAAAGCGCATTTCCGATCCTCCCTATCTGTTTAACCTACAGATATGTTAATTTTAACACAAGTAAAACAAAAAATAAAGCCTTATCCCCGGGAAATTCGACAAATCAAAAAAATTAGCCGCATCTAACCCTCTTGTATGCAGCCCCAAGCCGGCGAGAACTTGTACGCTTCGACCGAATATTAATTATTTCGGAACAAATAATTTCGATTTCAGTTGATTTTTTTCCCGGGCAATAGTATAATGAAAATGTTTTCAAACGCTTTTCACTAAAAAAGCGAAAAATTCTATCAATGTAACTGGAGGATGTATTATGGACAAAAATATCCGCATCTGCATCGTAGGCGGCGGTCCTGCCGGTCTTTCGGCGGGTATGTACCTTGAGAAAAAGGGCTACACCAACTACACCATTCTTGAAAGACTGGATCGTGTCGGCGGCAAATGCTGGTCGCCTTACTACAACGGCAGACGCTATGAGATGGGCGCGATCATGGGCGTTCCCTCGTACTATGCGGTACATGACGTTGAAGAGTTCTGCGGCATCACACACGACGGTCCGAAGCTGAACCGTAACTACAAAGACGCGGCAGGCAACGTCATTGAGCCGTTTGAGCCGAAGAAGAACATTCTCAAAATCCCCCGCCTGCTGAAAATGAAAAAGCAAGTCAAGAAGTTGGGCGAGCTGCTTGAGACAAAGTACAAGGGCTATGACCTCAACGGACACCGCGGCGTTTCCGAGGGACGTTATGAAGGCTTCTCTCAGACCAGCGCAAAGCGTGAGCCGGTCAGCGGCGTCAACCCCAACCTGAAGGATCTTGCGCTGCCGTTCAGCGAGTTCTGCAAGTTAAACGGCGTTGAGCTGATTCAGGACATCTGGATTGGACCCTTCACTTCTTTCGGTTACGGTTATTTTGATGAGATCCCCGCGGCGTACGTGCTGAAATATCTGGATTTCCAGACCTGCATGAACTTCGTGAAGATCAACCTTTGGACATGGAAGGACGGCACCCAGTCCATTTGGGAAAGCCTGAACGACCATCTGAAGAATCCCGCCCGTCTGAACAGCCATATTGAAAAGGTTGAGCGTAAGGACGGCAAGGTCTACGTGACCGTCAACGGCGAAGTCGAGGAGTATGACAAGATCATTGTCACCGCGCCGCTGTACATTCCCAACAAGCGCGACGACGGACAGATCGGCATGGTGGATTATTTCGACGCCCGCGAGGACGAAAAATCCCTGTTCTCCAAAATCGACTACGAGCGCTATGACGTTCTTGCCTGCGAGACCAAGCCCGAGGATCACCCGGAGATCTCCTACTATGTATTCGACAACATGGTACCGCAGAAGCTTGGTCGTTTGATGGTTTACTATCGCCGCTGGAAAGATACCAAGGATCAGGTCATCACCACATATGCCCTTCGTAAACATAAGGACAGAAACGAGATCGATTACGACGTCTGCAAGAAGATGGTGCTGAATGACCTCAAGACCATGAAGAACCCCGCTTCCAACGTTGTAAATGAATGGAGCGTTTATTACTTCCCCCATGTTTTCTCTGAGGACTATGCCGCAGGCTGGTACGAGAAAGTAGAAGCCATGCAGGGTAAGTATGACACTTACTATGCCGGTGAGGTCATGAGCTTCGGCGATATGGACGAGACCGCAGAGTATTCCCGCGAGTTGGTCGAGCGTTTCTTCTAATTTAAAACACCGAGAGGGGCAACTGCTTTGCCCCTCTTTTTTGCGAAAATCCAAGAAAGCTTCGTGCCTGCATTGCAGGCGCATTGAGAGGAAAGAATCTATGAAATTTTATAAAGATCATTATGATGTGATCGTCATCGGCGGCGCGCTTGCCGGCCTTTCCTCCGCTTTAATGCTGGCGGATAAAGGCAAAGACGTGCTGGTACTTGAGCGGCACAATCTCCCCGGCGGTATCGCTTCCAGCTTTGTACGGGGCGGCATCGAGATCGAGGCGGCGCTGCATGAGATGATGAGCATCGGCGCAAAAGACAACCGGCTTAAAGTCGGCAAATTCTTCGACGACATGGGCGTCGACATCGAGTGGTTAAAGGTGCCCGAGGCGTATCATGCCTCTTTCCCCGGTGTAGAGGTCACACTGCACCCGGGACTTGAGCGTTTTGCAAAAGAAGTGGACGGAGTCGTTCCCGGCACCTATGAGAAGGTGCTGAAACTGCTCAACCTCTGCCACACTGTGTTCGACAGCGTCAACGAGTTGTCGATTCACCCGATGAGCAAGGCGAAAATGCTTGTAAAGCATGAAGCCTTTGTTAAAACCGCCGGGTACAGCACGCAGGAGGTCATCGATACCTTTGATCTGCCGAAAAAAGCGCAGGAACTGCTTGCCCCCTACTGGATCTACGTCGGCAGCGGCTTTTCCGAACTGCCGTTTACGATCTTTGCTGTGCTGATGGCGGATTACATCGGTTACGGCTCCTATATTCCCCGCAAGTTCAGCCATGAAATGAGTCTGAAAATGGCAGAACGCGCAGAAGCCATGGGTGTGCAGATCGAATATCGGCAGCATGTTGACAAAATCCTTGTCAGGGACGGAAAAGCCTACGGCGTCCGTACCGCGAGGGGCGACGAGATCTACGCGGATTATGTGATCTCATCCTCCTACCCCAACAAGGTTTATACCTCCATGATCGAGCCGGCAAGCGAAGTACCGCAAAAGGCGATTAAGATGGTTAACGCCCGCCGCATGAGCCTGACGGCGTTCTCAGTTATCATGATTCTCGACCAACCCGCAGCGGCGCTGAATATCAACGATTACAGCATCTTCCGCGGTGAGACAATGAATACCGATATTCTGTATAATAATCTGGCAGGTCTGGGACCCTATCGCTATTTGACCTGCATATGCCACAACTACGGCAATCCCACCTGCACGCCGGAGGGCACCTGCTCCTTCTCCGTGACAGTGCTGCCGCAGGTCAACGGTTGGAAAACAGTCACCGCCGAGGAATATGACGCAGTAAAGCACAGGGTGGCAAAGCAAGTCATTGACGATATGTCCGATTACTTCGGCGCCAATCTGCTCGACCATGTGCTGGAGATCGTAATCGAAACGCCCATGACCGTATCCCGCTACACCAACGCGTGGAACGGCTGCATCTACGGCTATGCGCATACGATGGAAGATCACATTGTCGCCAGATTGCAGACCGCCGAAGAAGAGAGCATCATCAAACATCTGGAGTTCTCCGGCGCGCACGCAATCTCCGGCGACGGCATGGGACCGCAGGTCACAAACGGCAGAAAGGCGGCAAAAAACGTACTTGACGCGATGGCTGCAGAGGAGGCGAGAAAATGAAAGTCAAAGGTTTTTTAAAAGACGTTACGGGCGCTTCCCGTGTAACCAAAGCAAGATTGAACGCTTTTGAATCGGCGTCCGCAACGCCCGAGACTGTCGATCCCATTGCGGAGGTTGTCAAGCAGTGGCACCCCGGCAAACTGGACTTGATCGTTTCCGAGGTTCGCGCCGTCAGCAAGACCGCGAAAACCATTCGCTTTGAAAAAGTCAGCGGCGGCAAGCTCCCGTTTTTCTATGCGGGACAGTTTATCGTCCTTGATTTTCAGATCGGCGAATCCATTATCTCCCGTCCTTACTCCATCAGCTCCGCACCGTATCAGGCAAGGCTGGACAAAGGTTTTGTAGAGATCACCGTGCGCCGCTCCAGAGGCGACGGCTTTATCGCGGATTATATCAACGATACCGTCAAGGTCGGCGATACATTTAAAGGACTTATCGGCTGCGGTCAGTTCTATTATGAGCCGCTGCGTGACGCGAAGCATGTGGTCGCCCTTGCCGGCGGCGTGGGCATTACGCCCTTTGCGTCCATGGCAAAAGAGATCGCGGGCGGCACGCTGGATATGGACCTGACGATTCTTTACGGCTCCGTTTCCTCCGACGACATTATTATGAAAGAGGAACTGGAAGCGATCCGGAGTGACAAGGTACATATCGTGCATGTACTTTCCGGTGACGAGGCGGACTGGCAGGGCGAAAAGGGATTCCTGACCGCCGAGCTGATCAAAAAATATTCCGCCGACGATACAACCTACTTTATTTGCGGACCGCAGGCAATGTATATGTTCCTGCGCGAGGAGCTGAAAAAGCTGAACGCGCCCCTGCGCCGCATCCGCTTTGAGGTATTCGGGCAGGCAAAGGACATTACAACTTTTGCCGGTTATCCCGCAGAGGTCAAGGATCAAACGTTCAAGCTCACCGTGCGCAGAGGCATTCACGAGGACGTGATCCCCGCAAAGGCAACCGAGAGTCTCGTTGTCGCGCTGGAACGCGCCGGGATCAGGATCGACACCGGCTGCCGCAGCGGCGAATGCGGTTTTTGCAGAACGAAGATCCTCTCCGGCAGCGTTTACGTCTGCCCTGAAAATGACGGCAGACGCGCCGCAGACAAGGATTTCAACTACGTACACGCCTGCGCGGCATATCCCACAAGCGATCTGACCATAAAAATTCCGATCGAATAAGAGGAGATTCCAATGGTAAAAGAAGTAAATCCGAATATTCATGTCAACGAAAGAGATTATCCGGTTGACGGACATCATTGTGACGACCCTGAAAAGGCAAAACTTGTAAAAAAGCTCGCCGTACTGATCACCGACTCCATTCCCAGAAAACTGCCCGGCGGTATGAAAGAAAACCACATGGACTTCTGGATCCTTGACCGTCTTTTGACCAAGGAAGAGGTCAAGTTCATGCTCAGCTTCAAGGTACGCCGCGTGGGTTACACCACGAAGGAGCTTGCCGAACGCAACGGCATGAGCGAGGAGGAAACCCAGAAGATGATAGATCATCTTCTGTGGATCGGTATTCTCGAGCAGAACAGGGACAACGCCGACCAACACATTCAGTACTGGATACCGAAATGGGTGGTCGGCTCCGGCGAATACATGGTGGAACACCCGACGCTTACGGATACGAATCCCGAGGTTGCGACGATGTTCAACCTCGCCCCGCAAGAACCGCTGGAACTTGCGGCAAAACTGGTGCCGCCCGGCGGCGCGGGCATTGGCATGCATGTCATTCCCGTTGAAAAAGCGATTGATCCGAAAATTGAAAGCGCCAGCGTGGAGCATCTTTCCCACTGGTTAAATAAGAACGATAAATTCTGCAAAATGGTCTGCGCCTGCCGAAAAGCGCAGCGCGTACGCGGCGAAGGCGTGGGCGACATCGAGGGCAAAATGTGCATCGGCGTCGGCGATATTGCGGAATTTCTCGTAGAAAGCGGCAAGGACGCAGTTTACATCACCAGAGAGGAAGCGTTGGAGATCATCGAACGCGGCGAGCGCAAGGGTTACGTCCACCAGATCACCAACCTTGACGGCCCCAACCGTATTGTCGGCATCTGCAACTGCTCTGCCGGCAGCTGCTACGGTCTGCGTACCAGCCAGCTGTTCAACACGCCCAACATGTCCCGCAGCGCCTATCGCGCCCATGTGGACGCCGAAAAGTGCGTTGCCTGCGGCAAGTGCGTCGAGGTCTGTCCTGCCGGCGCGGCGAAGCTGGGGCAAAAGCTCTGCCGTAAGGACGGCTCCAAGGTCAAGTACCCCGTACACGACCTCCCCGACGATCATGTTTGGGGAGAAGATCGCTGGGATAAAAATTATCGCGACAACAACAAGATCAGCTGCTATGACAGCGGCACGTCTCCCTGCAAGACAGCCTGCCCTGCCCACATTGCCGTACAGGGCTACGTCAAGATGGCGGGCGAAGGCAGATACGCGGAAGCGGTCAAGCTGATCCGGCAGGATAACCCGTTCCCCGCAGTCTGCGGCGCGGTCTGCAACCGGCGTTGTGAGGACGCCTGCACCCGCGGCAAGATCGACAAGCCCGTCGCCATCGATGAGATCAAAAAGTTCCTTGCCCAGTGGGAGCTGGAAAATCCCCAGGATTTCAAAGTCATCAGCGAAAACGGCGAGGGCGATCAGTGGGATAACTACAAGATTGCCGTGATCGGCGCAGGTCCGGCAGGTCTGTCCGCAGCATGGTATCTGCGCACCGAAGGCTATCCGGTCACTGTTTTTGAAAAAGAAAAGCGTCCCGGCGGCATGCTGATGAACGGCATTCCCAATTTCCGGCTGGAAAAAGAGGTGCTTCAAAAAGAGATCGACCTGATCGAGAGCATGGGCGCGGAGATTCGCTGCGGCGTAGAGGTCGGCAAGGACGTTACCCTTGACGAGCTGCGCGCACAGGGCTACAAGGGCTTTTTCATCGCCATCGGCTTGCAGGGCGGTCGTCTTGCCGGCGTACCCGGCGAGGACGCCGCAGGCGTCCGGTCCGGCGTGGCGTTCCTGAAAGACGTCAATCTCGGCGGAAATTCCCATCTCGACGGCGACGTCGTGGTGGTCGGCGGCGGTAACGTCGCGGCAGACGTGGCGAGAACAGCGCTCAGATGCACGAACGGCAAGGTCACAATGCTCTGCTTGGAGCAACGGGACGAAATGCCCGCAGCAAAGGACGAGGTCGCAGAAATTCTTGAAGAAAATATCGAGATCAAAAACGGCTGGGGTCCCAAAGAGATCCTCGTCACAGACGGCAAGGTTACCGGTATCGTGTTCAAAAAATGTGTCAGCGTCTTTGACGCGGAGCATCGCTTTGCCCCGCAGTATGACGAAAACGACACCATTACGATCCCCTGCACGAATGTCCTGATGGCGATCGGTCAGAGCGCGGAATGGGGTGATTTGCTCAAGGGAAGCAAAGTCAAGCTCCGTCGCAACGGGACTGCGGAAGCCGATCCCATCACGCTGCAAACCGCAGAACCCGACATCTTTGTCGGCGGCGATATTCACCGCGGCGCGCGCTTTGCCATCGACGCCATTGCCGACGGACGGGAGGGTATGGTCTCGCTGAACCGTTTCGTCCATGAAGGACAATCGTTGACCATCGGCCGCGACCTGCGCAATTTCATAGAGCTGGACAAAGACGATATTCGTATCGACTCCTATGACAATGCGAGCCGTCAGGCGCCCGGTCTGAAGCCCGGGAACCCCAGAGAAACATTTAAAGATCTTCGCCTCCCGCTGACGGAAGCGCAGGTCAAGACGGAAGCTGCCCGCTGTCTCAAGTGCGGCGCAACGACGGTGGACTTCAATATGTGCGTCGGCTGCGGTCTTTGCACCACGCGCTGCGAATTTGATGCAATCCATCTGTCCAGAGATCTGCCCGCCTGCAGCGATATGCATACGGCGGAGGAAATGATGAAGCTGGTCGGACCCTATGCGCTCAAACGTATGGGCAAGATCATCAAACGCAAAATCACCGGCAAGTCAGAATATCCGTCAGAGCAATAAGCATCGTATACGCGGTATTCATCCTGAAACAGACTTGTCGGGCAGACAAGTCGCATTGCAAGAACGCGGCTTCGGCGGCAAAGCTGTAAGCCTTTGATTACGCCATCGCCGCTGCCTTTGGGCAGCGGCGGGCGTTAATTTTTTCACAGGCAACGAAGAAGCTTCCCATAAAAACATGCTGCACACAAACTGTTTCGCGCGCTGCATGTTCTGCATTATCAAGTAATCAACGGCATGGCATCAAATTGTAAAAATACGTGTCAGTTCTTTTTCAGATACCGCACGGAATTGCGGCTCCATAGCACGATCACGGCAACCGCGCATACCAAGAGAATTGCGCCAAGCGCATAGCTGAGCCACACCATCGGGCACGATTCCAACAGCGACAGGTTGGCAAAGGCGATCCCCGGCAGTACAAGTGGCAGCAATACCGTCAGCCAACGGTCGATCAGCGGCAGTTTGCGAAAAAGAAAGAACTGTACTCCCCCGACAGCTGCGGCGATCCCGTAGACGATCCACGCGGCTTGCGCCACGTCGAAACATTCCGACGCAACGAACGCAAAGATAAATCCGACCGCCGGGACACACAGCAAACCGGAGAACAGCGTAAGCAAAGCCATATAGCATCTGCCGATTACGAAGAACCCTTTTTTCATAATGACAATCTCCTTTTCCGTTTTATAAATTCACAATACCACAAAGAAAGTAAAGCGGCGAACAGACGTCATTTTTGACCGAGTTCATGTAAGAATCAACGACACGCGCGCCGTACAAATCATTGTTTTTATCCCATCGCTGCCTCGCGGCCAATTTTCTCGTCGCCAAACATTGATTGAGAAGCAAATCGATCATTAATTCGTAAAGAATAGCTCAAAATCAATTGAAAAAAGCCAACTGATAACCGCTGTCGGTTGCTCAGTTGGCTTTTATTTTTAACTCTTTGCGATGTCGCCGGATGTCCAATCCTGTAAAAATTTTTGTCCGGTTTCAGACGTCGCATCGATTAACATAACCCTACGATTTTTTTGCGCAATATCGGGGATTAATTTATTATTGCCGTCCAAATCCGCATACCGCCATGCATACTCGCCGCCGAGATTGATTTGCCCCAAGGCATATGTTTGCAGCAACGCTTCCGGGACATTATAGCTCTCACACAGTATTTTTTTGACGGCATCTGCGCGTTCCTGACTGCATAAAAAACAGTTTTCGATTGTATCTGCGGTAGCAGTGGTCCCGACAATGTAAAACGTATGCCCAATATCGTTGATACACTGCGCATAATATTCCAACGCGTCTATTGCTTTTTGCTCATCGGAGAAATTTGCCGAGTCCCGCACAAAGCCAATATCTTTTTCGTCAATGACGATCATTTCAGGAAAATCAACGGGTGTAACGGGCGGATATTCTTTTGGCGCCTCAGCGCTTTCATCTTCGATCGCCAACATATCGTCAAACACTGACGCTGCATCACGCACACCGCTTGCTTCTAAAATCGCTTTCCATATATTTTTCAAGCGATAATAATTAAAATCGCTTAACTCTTTCTGCGCGCCTTCTACATCACCGAAGCCGTACCACGTAATATGTACGTCGGACAAATCGGGTAAACTTTTTGTTTGATCAAGCATATCCACAATTTCCGACGGTTTCTTTTCGATCCAGTCAGGATGCTCTGCAAAATTCAAAACGCCTTCCGTGGATATACCGGAGCTAAAGACGATCAGCTCTTTTTCTTCGGCGGATTTACTAAACGCCTTTGCGCCGCTGGCAAGTCCTTTCAAAATATCTATTTCATCTTCCTTGGGCATCACGTTCAAAATATTTTTTGTGAGCTTTGCGATAACGGCTTGATCATTCGCACTTTTGCCGAAGAACCGAAACGGCAGCTTTACATCGGCAGAATAGCTGCTGGCGTCCGGCTTTCCGTCTAAAACGACAACGCTGAACGCTTCTTTATTTTCGGAAAGCGCCCAAAGCTGCTCCGAAATCAAGGATTGATTCGGCGATTGCACATTTCTTGTATTTCCAATTAAAAAACACGTAGATATAATGCCATCCGCGCCAACCGTCGCACTTGTCGCCGACGTACTTTCGCTTTCTGTAACGGCAGTACTGTATTCGCTGGGTTCTGTTGGCTTCGGCGGCTTCGTTTCCCCCGTACACGCTGTAAATACAATAGAAATCAGCAGCAGAAGCAGCGCAACTGCGCCTACCGCTTTTATTTTTTTGCACATCATTCAGTCACCTCTGTTTTTATCCATCATAATGCGTACAAATTTGATCGAGCGACTCTGTTATACCGATAGGTCGGACGTATCCGCAGGCGAATGCATTTGCGGGATCAGCGAAGTTCTGACAAAAGCTTTGTAATGCTCGCCAATGGCATCGATTCGGGCGCTCGTGGAATTATATAGGTTCTGATCAAGCGACGCCAGCCTGTCTGCATAATCGGCATCCCGGTCAATTTCCTGAATCACCGCATGCAGCTCATTCAGATCCTCTTCTTTTGCAAGCTTCACTTTTCGGAGGATTTTCAACTCTTTGAAATACGGATCATAAGACAGGAAATTAACAATAAAGCAGACCAGCGTTGTCGCGATCGGGATCAAAGCTTGGACCAAAATAAGATCGTTTGCCAAAAGCCGGGGGAAGCGCGTTGAAAAAAAGTTGGATCGTGCCAAAAACAGCACGATAACAAATAAAATTACGAACACCAGACTTATGATAAAAAAATTCTTTAACACACGTTTTTTATCTCTCACGATTTTGTGTAAAATCTGAGCGAAAAACGCGGGCAAAACATCAATAGAAAATGCGGCGGCAACAGCGGCAAGCAAGGTGGTTGCCACATTTACATCGACATCTGTGTCTGTTGTGAATCCTTCAAATATTTGCAGATAACAAATTGTGTCCAAAATAACAGCGCCCAGCGTTACCAAAAGAGAAAACCATCCCCGACGCAACAGCGGTTTTGTCGAAAACTCTTTATCGATCAGTTCGCCCCGATCATAAGGATGCGGAGCGTCGACACCCAATTGCGGGATTCCTGTTATATTGAATTTCTTTTTATCTCGAATCCTTTTTTCTTCTTCTTTCTTGTATTTCGTATTGAATCTTTGACTTTTTACTTGAAAATAAGTCAGCTCCCCATTTTCATCTAATTCTGCGGAGACTTTATTTTCGTCGATACCGACATTCAAGTTCGAGCCGGAGGCTGCCATAAAACGTCACCCTTTCGTGTTAAATCTTAAAGTTTTTATATTCTTGCAAGGTTTCAGCCAGTTTTGAATTAATATCTTGCAGTGTTTCTTCATCTCGCTGCACCCAGTCAACGGCGTTTGCTCTGATCGCATATCTGACTTTTACAAGATCAGCGATCTTGTTTTCGTGATCAACTTGTTGCACCGATAAATCGGATTGTGCCAACGCTTTCCAGCGGTCAATATATGCGTCAAACATATTCCCGTTCTGCCCGTCAACGCTGTCGGGGCTGGCGGTGAATATTTTATACAGCATATTCAGCAGATCGGTTTCCAGCGACAGCGGCGAAGGCTTGATCGTATAAGGTTCCACCGCCTCGCTGTTGAAAGGGATCCTCGACATTCTGTTTAAGTACTCGCGTTTGTACTTCCTGCGCTTTTTTCCAATATAATGTGCCATATGCGCTCCTCCTTTACACAATAGACAACGCTAAAACTCTGTCGCGCTCCGCGCGGGCGGCGTTGAGTTTGTCTTCCAATGCCCGAATGTTCAAGCTGTACAGCGTATCAAACACTTCCTTTTCCACTTCAGGCACTTCAATCTGTATTGAGGTTTTTTTCGGGTGTTTTTTGATGACGCCCTGCCAATACCAGGACAGCCGCGTATTGGCGCGGGAGCAAAGCTCCTGATACAGAGCGTTCAGCTGCCTGTCGATCATTTCCAGCAGCTCGAAATTCGACGTAATAATTATAAAATCGCGCTCCAACTCAGCTTTGGCGTTGTAATATCTTTTTCTCAACTCCTCGACCGGCGCCTGATATTCCCGGAACCGCCGGATACGAATACCAATATTCTCCGCATTCTCTTCGCTCTCTCTTTTGGCATTCAGCATATCGTTTAATTCCTGCGGCTGCAGGTTTTTTTGCTCTGACGCCGTATATATCGGACCGTCATAAGCGTTTATCCTGTCCTTAAGGAAATCGTACAAGGTTTCAATTTCAATCGCCCGTTCTTCAAACGCGGAAATCGCCGTCTCAAATTGAACAAAAATATCACAATTCTTTTTGTTAAAGTACGTATAGACATTGGAAATCAGTTCCGTTACTTTTTTGCCCTCCGCCTGGATCGTCGGCGACAGCCAAACATTGCCGATCATATACGGGACCTGATTCTTCCCGTCTCTTTTTCCTCGGCACCTCAGCTTCAGCTTTGAACATAAACTTAGAGATGCTCTCGGTCTCTTTACTTTCAGCTTAATTTTTGTTTTTTGCTTATACAGCACTTTTTGCACAGATTTGTTTTTGCCCATATCAGCGCATCCTTTCTCTAAGCTATTAATACATGGTTCATTCATGCATAATTTACGCTAATTTATCACAGGAAAAGCTGTAAAATCAAGCGCGCATACAAAACTGTCGAAAAATAATACAAAAAAAACGAAAAAAATAAAATTCCACGGAAATTGACGATTAAAAAAAGACAATATAACCCGCACAAGGCTATATTGTCTTTTACTGTATGACTGTTATATTACAACATATTTTTCGATTCGCGTTAAATGTCCTCTCTCAATACCTCAATAACCGCGTCGTCTCTGATTTTATCCGCCGAAAACAGCAGCGAAAGCAGGATGATCACAAACACGCCGACTGCGGCGCAGAGGAAATACAGCGGGTGCAGGGCGAACACGAAGTCAAAGCCCTTCGCCAGCAGCATATGCATCAGATAATGCAGCGCAAGGCTGATCGGCAACGCCCACAGCAGCGACACCGCGCCGTAGCGCAGGCTCTCGAGATAGATCATCCGCCGGAACTGCTTCGGCGTCATACCGATGGAGCGGATCATGGCGAACTCCCTGCGGCGTTCGTTCATGGAGTTTGCGATGGTGTTGACGATGTTCAGCACGGCGATCAGGCTCATCAGCGAGATAAAGCCGTAGATAAACACCTTGGCGATGGTGAAGATGGCGTTCATGGACTCGTAGTTGGCGCGCAGCTCATTGATATAGTATCTGCCCCACTGCGCGTCATCCAGGTAGTCCTCGGCGGCGTTCATCTCCGCCGTGTAATCCGCGGCATAGATATAGCAGGCAAGGCTGCGGTATTCCGGGGCGGTGATCGCCGCGCGGAACACGTCCATCGGCAGAATGAGCGCGGTTCTGTCGCCGAGCTGGAACGTGCCGCCGTCGTATCGATCCTCCGTGATCGCGCCCACCGCGACGGACAGCGCGTAGGTCTGCGACTGCTCCGTCGATGCGGCATAGGTCTGATACGCGCCCGACAGGGTCTTTCCCGCCGCCGTCGGCGCAAACGCGGTACAGATGCGGGGTTTGCCGTCCTCACGGAGCGTGACCACATTGTACAGGACCGCCTTGGGCGCGTCGGCGTTATGGTAGCTCGCCGCGTCGGTCTCCCCGAGTTGCGCCAGGTAGCGGTCAAAGGAGGCGTTGTCCATCGCCCAGACGCAAAGCTCCGCCGCGTCCGCGCCCTCACAATAACGTTTCATATCGTCGGTCATCAGCGCATCGGCGTTGTCGATCTTGCAATACACAATTTCGGAAAGCGCGGTGAAATTGTCGATCCCCGGGCGGCTGACGAGGTAATCCTCCAGTGCGGCGAGCCGCTCGTCGGTCATATCGGTCTCCTCGCCGAAGAACAGCGTAAAATCGGCGGTATTCGCGTCGTGTTCGCGTTGCAGCAGCTTGTTCAGCATGGCGGAGAAATTCATCACCGAGACGAACATCACCGCGCTCATCGTCAGCGCAACGACGATGTTGCGACTGCGCTTGGCATTGCGCCTGTAGTTTTTCACCGCCAGCGCGCCTTCAAAGCCGAACAGCTCCTCCGCGGCGCGGGAGGTTTTCAGCTTCCGGGGTTTTACGGTATAGACGTTCGTCTGGCGGATCGCATTGATCGCCGTGGTCTTCGACGCCCGTCGCGCGGGAATGTAGGCGGAGATCCAAAGCGTCAGCGCGCTGATCGCCACCGAGCCGAGGAGCACGAGCGGGTCGATATGCACCCGCAGGACCTCGTCTATTTTCAGATAAAAGGTCGTCTTGAACGCGTCCTGAATGCACAGGAACGTGACAGCGATCCCGCCGACGCCCGCGGCAAAGCCCAGCGGAATGCCGACGATCCCGAGCAGAAACGCCTCAAAATAGATCGACGCGCGTTTCTGTTTTTTCGTCGCACCCACGCTCGCCAGCATGCCGAGATATTTCGCCCGCTCCTGATAGGACACGGCGAAGCTGTCGTAGATGATGAACACCGAGGCGATCACGATAATGGCGAGGATCACGCCGACAAAGCCGATCAGCGAGTGAAGCAGCTCGTTGTTCCGGAACACGCCGGAATAGGCGAACAGGTCGCGGTTGGTCGTGTAGCCGTATGGGTTGGTTGCCTGCTCCGTTGCTTCGATCTGACTGTAGACCTTGCTCGTCAGCGCGGTGTAGCGGTAGACCACGTCCGGCCGAGCGTCGCCGACCGCCGCCGCGTCAAAGGCGGTCAGCATTTCGTAATAGTTATGCAAATTCACGGCGTTCACGTCCGCGATGCCGGAAACCGTGAATTCCACCGGCGCGGCCGCTTCCGTACCGGGCGATCTGCACCAGAGGGTGATCTTGTCGCCGGGCTGCCAGTCAAGCTCGTTCCGGTCCAGAAAATACTGCCCGACCAGAATTTCCCGCTGATTTTGCGGATACCGCCCCGCAGAGAGACGGATCCCCCAGAGCTCGACGATCGTCTCCTGCGCCGCGCCGAGCGAGGCGACGCTGCGTCCGCTCGTCTGATCCTCTTTCAGCGAGACCTGATACAGCAGATTCATGCAGGCGTAGCTATCGATCTCGTCGTTATTTTCAAAATAAGACAAATCGGGCATCGTCTCGTAGCCCATATTCGCATGCCAATTGCCGTTGGTCGCAATCGTGGCGTTTTGCATAAAGTGCAGAAATGAGAGCACCGTGGTAAACACCGCCGTCACCATGGCGACGGAAACAATGATCGACAGCACGGTCAATACCGTACGTTTTTTATGATTCCGTATATGGCGCAGGGTCAGTTTATTGACGATATTCACGACAGGTTCACCTCGTCTCTGACGATCCTGCCGTCCTGCAGAGTAATCACCCGATCCGCCGCCAGCGCAATGCGCTCATCGTGAGTGATGACCAGCACCGTCTGCTTGTACTCCCGGTTAAAATCCCGCAGCAGGGAGATGATTTCGCGGCTGTTCTCGCTGTCGAGGTTGCCCGTCGGCTCGTCCGCCAGCATCAGCGCGGGATTGTTGATGAGCGCCCTGCCGATGGATACCCGCTGCTGCTGCCCGCCGGAGAGCTGCGAGGGTAAATGCTTTAACCTGTGCTGCAAGCCCAGCCGCTCCACAATAGCGTCGATCTGCCGCTTGTCGGGCTTTCTGCCGTCCAGCAAAAGCGGCAGCGTCAAATTCTCCTCCACTGTCAAAATCGGGATCAAATTGTAGAACTGATACACCAGCCCGATCTGCCTGCGGCGAAAGATCGCCAACGCCGTCTCGTCCAGCGTGGATATATCCGTACCGTCGATAATAACATGCCCGGAGGTGGGCACGTCAACGCCGCCGAGAATGTGCATGAGCGTGGATTTGCCTGAGCCGCTGGGGCCTACAATGGCGACAAACTCCCCCCTTTCCACGGAAAAGCTGACGTCGTCCAGCGCGTGTACCTCTGTTTCATGCCTGCCGTAAAGCTTACATAAATTTTGTGTTTCAAGTATTTTCATGGTTCTGTCTCCTTTCGCCGACAAGCATAGCAGATCAAACTTACAATTCGATAAATATTAAATTACAATCCTGTCACAATATCGATTTATAAAAGCGAATGACAAATTTCGTCCCCTGTCCCGGCGCGCTTTCGGCGGTCACGGAAGCGTTTTGCCGCTGCAAAATCGATTTTGCGAGGGCAAGCCCGATGCCGACGCTGTCCGACGCGGAATTTTTTCCTTTATAAAAACGGTCGAAAATATGGGGCAGTTCCGCCGGGTCGATCCCGCTGCCGTTATCCGCGATCACGATCTCGCTCAGGATCGCCGTCGTCGCGGCGGTGATTTGGATTTCCCCGCCCGCAGGCGTATGCTCCATACAATTTTTTATGATATTTTGCAGCGCCTCGACCGTCCAATTTTTATCCCCCGTCAGAGTAAACGCCGCGTCAGGAAGCCGCAGACTGATATTTTTCAACTCCAGCGGAATCAAAAAGGGACGGACGCTGCACGCGATCAGTTCGGAGACGGCGAACGGCTCCGAAACGAACGGCACTGTCCCCGCGTCGATTTTCGACAGCGTCAACAGCGTTTGGATCAGCCAATTCATTTTCGTCAGCTGCGCGTCGATGGTATTGATAAATTCCGCGCGCTTCTGCGGCTGCGGCTCCTCCTTCAGCAGATCCGTCATGACCGTCATTTAGGTCAAGGGCGTTTTCAGCTGGTGAGATATATCCGCAAGCGCGTCCGCGAGATAGACCTTGTCCCGCGCCAGCGCTTCATTGGAGCTTTTCAGCAGGGCGATAACTTTATAGAGATTGTTTTTTAAAACCGACAGTTCTCCCTCTGTATTGTCGGCGATCTCCAGCTCATAGTTGCCCGCGCATACCAGCGAGAGATAATTATTCAATTCCCCCAGCCGCCGATACCGCTTGCGGGTATACAGCCAGAACAGGAGAAGCAGCGCTCCCCCCAGCGCAAGACTTATCGCCGCACAAAGCCGATTGAGGAAAAACAGCGCTCCGGCGGCAAGGACGGTCAGGCAGGCGCCCAGCGCCAGCGGCATAAAAAATTCCTTATTTTTCATTGTCGATCCGATACCCCATTCCTCTGACTGTTTTGATGATCTGCGGATTTGACGGGTCGTCCTCAATCTTATCCCGCAGACGCTTGATATAGACCGTCAGGGTGTTGTCCCCCACAAAGTCCCCCTCTATGTCCCAGATCTCCTCCAAAAGTTTATTTCTTATGAGAACAGCGCCCCGATTGTGCAGCAGTGTCAGCAACAGCCGATATTCCATGGCGGTCAGTACGATCTCCCGTCCGCGCTTGGCGACCTTTGCCTCCTTCGTGTTGACGGACAGATTTCCGGCTGCGAGCACCCCGTCGGCACCGGATTTATGATACCGACGCAGCACCGATTTGATCCGTGCCTGCAGCTCCTTGAGCCGAAACGGCTTGGAGATATAGTCGTCCGCGCCCAGCTCCAGCCCCATAACAACATTGACCTCATCGTCATAGGCGGTCAAAAAGATCACCGGCAGGTCGCCCTGCGCCTTTATCCGTTTACAAATGTCATAGCCGCTTCCGTCCGGTAACGTCAGATCAAGAATATACAGCGCAAACCGCCGCGCATCAATGATTGCCGCCGCCTCCTGCACGCTTTTTGCCAACGTCACGCCGTACCCCTCTTGCTCCAGCGAATAAGTCAGCCCCATGCCAATGGCGGCGTCGTCCTCCAAAAGAAAAATATCCATTCGTATCCCTCCGATCCAGTACCGTCATTTTACCATATCCGCCCGCGGAGTTCTATTACAATTTTGTCACATTGCGCGGCAAAAACCCGGAAGCAAGCGCATCTCGCTTCCGGGTTTCACTTTTATGCCTGCATTATCTGATTCTTGTTTTTTCGATATTATATAAAACCCTTTCCCGATCAATCGTCAGGAATTCTCCATTGCGATACAAGAGTTTGCCGTCAACCATCACCATACAAACATCGCTTGCCTGCGCCGAATAAACAAGCAGGGATTTCAAATCATTCCGTGGGCACAGATGCGGCGCCGAAAGATCAATAGCGATAATATCCGCTTTGTTGCCGACTTTCAATTCTCCGCAATCCTGCCGGCCCTGCAACCGCGCGCCGATCCCTGTTGCCATATTCAAAACAGTATCGGCATTCATAACCATGGAGTTTTGCTGCCTGCCGTTATGAATGATTGCCGCCAAATGCATTTCCTCAAACATATTCAGGTTATTATTACTGGCGGCGCCGTCGGTTCCAAGCGCAACGGTGACGCCTTGATCGATCATCTCCGGAATCTTCGCAAATCCGCTGCCCAATTTCAAATTGCTGCTCGGGTTATGCACAACGCTTACCTGATTTTCTTTTAAAATCCGAATATCGTTTTCGTCTAAGGCAACACAGTGCGCCGCGGCGGTTTTTGACGCAAACGTGCCGCAATCATAAAACCAAGCCACCGGAGATTTTCCGTTTCGCCGTATGCAATCCTCGTATTCCCGCGTCGTTTCCGCGAGGTGAATATGCATACGCCCGCCTTTTTCGTAACATAGCCTGCTGTATTCCCTGGCGGTTTGCTCCGCACAGGCATATTCGGAATGGAGGGAGAAATCAACAAAAATACGTCCGTTTCCCGCATGATCGTACCGCTCGTAAAAATCGAGCGACGCTTGTATTCCCTGCCGATCAAAGATATTTTTTTCGGATTGTATATGCCTTGTCAGATTCGCTTTTATACCGGCATGAAGCACAGCTTCTGCCGTTGCTTCCGGGAAAAAATACATATCCGAAAAGCTGACCGTGCCACAGGCAAGCATTTCCATGATCGCCAAATAGGAGCCGGCAAGAACAGCTTCATAGTTTAATTTTTGTTCCAACGGGAAGATTTTTTCATACAGCCACCGATCCAACGGCAGATCGCTGCCGATCCCTCGAAACAACACCATCGCGCTATGGGTATGACAGTTATATAAGCCGGGCATCAAGAGCTTGCCGCGCATATCAATAACAGAATCAAAGGGCTCTGTCGGCGCTTGCGTTGAAAGAAAGCATATCCGATCATTCTCAACGCCCAAATAGGCATGATCCGTCACTGTAAAACCGTCATTTTCTTTTATCAAAACGTAACCGTTTGCAAAAAGCGTTTTCATTGCGGCGCCTCCAATCTCTTCCCAAAATATCTTAGCATGACAAAAAAAATTTATCAACACTTTTTTGCATGTCGGAAGAATTGACACGCCGCAAATTCTGGGATATAATAAAATAAAATTTATTTTGGGACATTATTATGATCGGACTTATTCTTGCCGCGGGAAACGGAAGCCGCTTTATTGAAAGTTATAACGCCAAGCAATGTAAGGCGCTTATAAAAATAAGCAACAGGGTCGTTCTTGAGTATTCGTTGGAAAATCTTTTTCATCTGCATGTTGACAGAATCCTGATCGTTGTCGGCAGGTATAAGCCGGACATTATGGAGTTTGTCGGCGACAATTATAAAAATATTCCCGTGGATTATGTTTCACAAGAAATCCCTTACGGTCTTATGAACGCCTTTTTCAAGGCAGTGCCGTATATCTCCGACGACGTCGCATTACAGCTAAGCGATGAGATTTTTCTTGGCTGCCGGACGCGGGAAGTACGGCAATTATGGAAGAACGGCGCAGCAGATTTCTTTTGCGGCATTACATATGAAACAGATAAGAACAGCATAAAAAACAATTATTCCGTAAAAACGGACGCTGCAATGCACTTGCTGCACTGCGTAGAAAAGCCGGATACGGTTACAAATCATCTCAAGGGAACCGGCTTTTGCATTTTTAGCCGTACCTGTCTGTCGGAACTACAGGAAATTTACAACGAGACAGCAAACGCGCCCTACGATCTGTGCGATTTCATGAACGCGCTGACCGAGCGCGGCAAGACCGGGCGCTGTGTTTATGTTGCCGATAAGGAGATCAACATTAATACTGTCGCCGATTTTGAATATGCCCAAAAGACCATATCGGAACAGGAAAAATAGACGAAAGAATACTTTTTTGTTAGAAGGACGTTTATGTGCAGGGAGAAAAAAACAATATCGATCGTGATCCCGGTCTATAATGAGCGCGCGATGTTAGATGAGGTGTACCGCCGGATGACCGCTGTTATGCAAACGATCACCGATTATGATTATGAGCTCGTATTTTTTGATGACGGCTCTACGGACGGCTCCAGAGAAAAAATCACTGCGCTGTGCGTGTTGGATAAAAAGGTAAAAGCTGTATTCTACAGTAAAAATTTCGGTTATTCCAAAAACATTTTTTACGCAATGCAGCAAGCAAAGGGCGATTGCGCGATCTTACTGCATGCTGATCTGCAAAACCCGCCCGAACTGATCCCGGAGTTTATAAAACGCTGGGAAACCGGCGCTACCATTGTGCTGGGCATTAAAAACAAAAGCAGGGAAAATAAATTCATGTACTTCATGCGTTCTGTTTTCTATTGGATCATGAATGCGGTATTCGGCATGTCGCTGATCCCCCATGCAACCGATTTTGAGTTATTTGACAAGAGTTTTATCGATATTTTAAAGCAGTGCAACTATAAAAATCCGTTTCTGCGGGGAATTATTGCCGAATACGGCAGCGCGGTTGACTGCATCTATTATACACAGGATCGAAGAACAGAGGGAAAATCAAAATTCAATTTAAACAAATATTATGATTTTGCGGTCTGCGGCATTGTAAATATGTCAAAAAAGCTGCCGAGAAAAATTCTTCTTTTCGGTTTGATCTGCATACTTCTTTCACTTGTTGAATTTTTTTTCATATGCATTCCGCGAATACACGCACACGCCATTGCCGACATAGCCTCGCATTTATTGCTCAGAGGCGGTATTGTTGTGCTGGAGATCAACATGATCTTTAACGCAGTGATCGCGGAGTATGTCATATCCGCCGCCGCAAGTGCGGATCAAAAGCCGCTGGTAGTCGAGCAAAAACGGATCAATTATTGAGCATTTTCAGACAGGGAGCGCTTGGTTCGTGAGCAAAAACAAGAAAACCAAAATTCAATCGAGGGATATTCCGCATAATTACAGCAGGCAAAGATATTTTATTTTTTTCTTTGCCTTTCTTGTACTTTACAATTTTATTGTCGTCAACAAATTTCATATCTGGCAAGCCGATGTTATTACGATTTCTTATCATTTGGTCGACTTCAGCTTCGGCTTTTGCACAAAGCTGCTGCCCGGCGCAATCTATAATTTCTTTTTTCCCAAGGTCATAGACTGGCAGGTAACTGCATATGAGACAGCGCTGCTCTTGCTGTTTTTTGTCTTTTTAGCTTATACGCTCGCGGGGAAAGTAACGGCGTACCGGGATTATGAAGCAAGGAAAACGATGCTGATACTCTGCATGTTTTACATATCCGGCGCCTGCACCTTCGCGGCGTTTACCTATGAACTGGGCATGCTGGATACCTATTGGGTCTTTCTTGCCGCCGTATTTCTTGCCGCAATGAAAAACAAATATTTTAAATTTACGGTTCCGGTCATCTGTGTACTTTCGATTCTTGTCCATTTCGGCTCGCTGCCCTCTTATATCGTTTTCTTTATGCTCATACTTCTATATGAGATCTCCGCGGCGAAAACAACGTCAAGCAGAATACAGCTGCTTGCAATTTTTGCCGTATCGCTGCTCACAATCGGCGTCTGCTCTGTTTATTTTGTCACACATGAACAATCCAACCTTGTTTACACAATGGAAGAATTCGACAGTATTATAAAAGACCGAAGCCGGTACTTATCAGAAAACGCAAACTACTTTGCGTATTATAACTATGCGCTATACAGAGATTTTCCATCCGGGTTATCAGAACAGACGCAGCAATTCGCCGCTTCGTTAGACGCAAGGCTTCCTGCGTTTCTCGCAAACGCGATACGCACACTGATCGATCAGATCGGCACCATTCGCACTTATACGGAAGACAACAATCTGTTGGACGGAAGAATCATTCAATTTCTGATTCTTTCTGCTTTGCTGCTGCCTATTTTGGTCTTCCTTTACGGTTTTTGGATTCATAAAATAAAAACAACAGAAAAAAACTTTCTCAAGCGTCTTGTTTTTTTCTTAACCATGGTGCAATTTCCGTTTACGCTGTTCGTTAGTTTTTTGTTCTCTGACGACGTTGTTCGTTGGTATACGCACGCGTTTCTTGTACATTCCACAATATTTCTGTATGTTCTCTCAAAAGAGAATGATATGCCCTATGTAAAAAACCGTATCAAGCAATATAACCCTCACTTGCTCTTTTTGTATTACCTGGCGTATGCATTGCTTATGATTGCGCCATATTAACGGAGGGATCACAATGTCTAAAGCAAAAAAACATCTGCGCGTTCTTTATCTGACGGCGTTGTTTGCGCTGCTCCCGAAAATTCCCATATTGCAAGACGGCGCAAGACTCCCGGATTTTTCAGATTTCTTTTTTTTCCAATTATCCGACTCTATCATGATTGCAGTACTCCTACTGAGTCTTTATATTTGCCGGACTGATAACTCCAACGGGCGAAGCTTGTCGTTTCTGCTGGGCTTCTCCGCCGTCGGCTGTTTCGTTCAAATCAATTACGCCTTTATGCTGCTGCCTATTGCGCTGACGGTTTGGCTGCTGCAAGTTCTGGAGGGAAAAACATCTGCACCGCATCGTCAATATTACGTTGCAGCCGCCGTGCTCTTACTGCTGAATGCGATTATCTTCGGCATCTATGTATTCGCGACTAAAATCCAGAATACAGAATTTTTATCGATAGCCAGCGGGAAAGAACTGCTTTATCAGATTTGTCGCGTGGGTTGCATACTCCTGACACTTGATGCGATCGCTATGCTCTGTTTTGTTTTGGGGTATCGAAAAAAGGATGAAACACCTGCAAAACAAAATAAAGAGAAGCGACCCGGCGCCGCAAAAAAAAGGAAACAGAAACCGACAGGCGTTATGACACTTTTGTGTGTGATCCTTCTGTTCTTTTTCGCATTGAATATTGCAGCTATTATTCAGGCAGGCATTGAAGCGACTGTCGTAAAAACAGATATAATTGCATGGGCAGTTTTATTACCGTACTTCATTTTCAAGGGCAGCGGGCTTCTCGGCAGTACGCCGAAAGGCTTACAGAAAGCAAAAGAACGAATCATCGCTTCGCTGTGATACATGCAACAGCAGCCATCGAATCGCCTGAAGGAAAGCGGCTGCGCCGCTGCCCGAAGGGCAGGTTCGGCGGGCGTTAAAATCTTTTGATTTCATAGGAAACGGAAAAGTTGCCTATGAAATCAAAAAATCGCAAGAACGCTGCACGGTTCTTACGATTTTCGGCTGTCAGCCTTCGGCATGGAGAAGCGCTTCCACCTTATCCTTATTCATATAGAGCGTACAACCGCCGATGTGATCGTCCGCCAACAGTCCTTCGGTTTGCAGCGCCCGGAACAACGGAGATTGCAGCGCAGCCTTGAGTGATGTATCGCGCACATTCACATCAGAATAGGGCGAAAACGGACAAGGTTCGGCGCCGCCATGAGAATTGATATGGAAAAATCCCCGCCCGGCCGCAACGCAGCCGCCCGAGCTTTTTTCGTCCCCCGGGAAAGAGATAAACACCATGCCTCTTTTTCTGCGGCGCAGACGCTTGACAGCCTTATGCATATATTGCTGCTCCGCTTCGCCCGGCGCGAGGTGTTGACTTTCCGCTGTGACCGGCACAAATTCGACAAAAATGACCGCCTTGCAGCCCAGCTCGTACAGCGAATCAAGAAATGGATCGGCATATACTTCATGCAGATTCTCTGTTGTGACCGTGACGGACGCGCCGAAGATCATCCCCCTGTTCTGAATGCTCTGCATCGCCGTGGTGACCTGCCGGTAAACACCGTTGCCGCGACGTTCGTCTGTAATATGTTCGTCACCTTCAATGCTGATAATCGGAACCAGATTGCGATTTTCGTCCAGCATATCCAAATACTTTTCATGCAAAAAAGTACCGTTTGTAAAAATCGGGAACATAATATTCTTATGCTGCGCCGCCTGCTGTATGACGTCGTACCGCATCAGCGGCTCTCCGCCTGCCAGCAAAATAAAGCTGATTCCCAAATCGCCCGCCTCGGAAAATATTCTGTTCCACTCGTCGCCGCTTAGCTGATCGACGGGCTGACTGTCGCAGCAGGCGTTATTACTTCTGGAATAACAGCCCGCACAGTGCAGATTACAGGAGCTTGTAATACTGGCGATCAAAAACGGCGGGATATGCTCTCCTCGCTTTTCCGCGGCATAGCGCTTTTTGGAGGCCGCCCGCGCAGCCTTGGCAAAAGATCGCATGAACGCGCTTTCCTTTGAATTTTCGGCTGTGGCGCGCAGGGAGTCCGTTACGACCCGCACAACGCCTCTTGTCATATATCTTTGAATATTCAAAGCCATACTGCACCTCTTAAAAAAATTTTGCAAAATTATATTGCATCAAATTCTTTCAAACACAGTATAGCATATCCGTCATCTTATTTCAATAGGATTCTTTGAATTTTGGCAGCCCGGTGTCAATACGTCAATTAAGCGACTGTAATTTTTTCATCCGGCAGCGGTTCCAGCCTTGCGGCGATACGCAAGACCTTTCTGGCATCTATGGAGTTTACTTTGCCGTCGCCGTTGATATCCGCAAGTCGGCGTTGCGTTTCGGAAAAATCAACCAGCTTTGCGGCACAGCGCAATACCTGTCTTGCGTCTGAGGAATTAACTTTGCCGTCGCCGTTCACATCGCCGAGAGAATATGCTGCGCCTGATTTAAAATGGGACGGATTTTCGTTGCCGGGCATGAAGTCGCCGTCGTAAGGATCGCCGGATCGCGCCTGCGCAAGAAATTGTCTGCACAGGGCCATATACGTCTCTGTTGCCCGCAGGTATTCCCTGTTTTTCAGGATCGGCAGAAGAGTTTTGAGGATATAAGCTTGTCCGCTTTCCGTAAAAGCGATCTTGCCATAACCGTGGACATAAAGCTCCGTTTCTTCCGGCCATTCGGAATAATACAGGATGATTCCATCCTTGGACTCACCGACGCCGAATCCGTATGTTTTATAAAACTCCTCCAGCGTCTTGGCAAGGGTGATAGAAGCGAAAGATGGAAAATAAATCGCCATAGCGTCAAATTGATCCCGCTCCTGCATCTCCAAAAGCGCGTGTTTCAGCCGCAGGATGTCATCGTCTGAAACGCCGGAATTCCACCCTATGATCAATCTGTCAAAATAATCTGCGGCGTTGGGCAGGAAATCATCCTTATAGGGCGTTCCGGTTTTCGCCTGCAGAACATAATCCGCCGTCAGCATCGCAAACAGAGCGATCATGTCCGCGATAGACGTATCAAGAAACGGAGCGATCACATATTCCAAAAATTGTATCCCGGAGGCAGTAAACACTTGATTATTATATCCCATCGGATAAACCTTGAATGTCATTTCATTGTCGTTGGCGACCAGCACGACGCCGTTTCTATTCTCATCAAAGCCGTATCCATTCTGATAATACAACGTATCGACAAACGATTTTTCTTCCGCAGGAGACACCATATACGGAACTACGGCAATGATCTCATAACCAAGCTGCGCGCTGAGCGTGTACAGTAGCTCGTCAAGCGCCATCCATGCTTCATCGTTGAATAATTGTACCTGATCAATCACATTCGGCAGCTCGTCCTCCGCTGACGCAACGGGAGTGAACCCGATCAGCATAAGTAAACACAGAATGAACGCAACTGATTTATTAATTGTCTTTTTCATAAGTTAACCCTCCTGATAATTTATAACAGTATATCTTATCCGTAGTCACAAAGCAATCTATTTCATATAAATGCCTCCTAAATTAAAAAAGTGCGCAGCCGAAAGCTACGCACCGAAAAATACATAGCCCTGATTGCTGCGACACAAGTGAATATCATGCAGAAAAGCATGCCCACATAGAGCACGTATTTTTACCGAAAGATAAAAACACATACTTGACTGCATAAACTTTTTTATTCACTTATGTCGCAATCCTATATTATCATATAGAATCAAAAAATACAACCCTAAAGATGATTTTCGGGAAAATTCTTTGCATTTCGTCAGCTCGGCGCCGCCGCATATTTCAGCAAGCGGCGCGCAAACTAGTAGCGAGGTGATCACAATGCCGAAAAAAGGTATGAAGCGCCCGAACCGGACGCACACGCAGCCCCGCAACGCAGTCGCTCCCGTCCCGGAGTTGCAGGGCAAGGCAAAGCACGGAAAAACGCGGGCGAACCCCGTGATCAGCGGCACGGACGGAACGGCGCTGAAAGTATTTCACACAGAACGACCGATCCCGGCTGACGTGTACCCGACGATCGACACGGATCTGGCACGGGATAATCTGGAGAACGATCTTTCCGCCGCCGACCGTCAAGACCTATAGAAAGAACGTCTACAGCGTATCCCCCCAATCCCGGAAATTGGGGGGATACGCTGTAGACGTTCTTCTTGTTCGTTTGATTTAAAGATAATTCCTCGGATTTTGTCTGACGCCGTTGACATGTACCTCAAAATGGACGTGCGCGCCAAAGGCATATCCGGAATTACCGATGATGCCGATCGGCTGTCCCTGCGCGACGGTTTGCTCGACAGCGACGGCGACGCTATGGCAGTGGGCATACATCGTTGACAGCCCGTTGCCGTGATCGATCACGACATAATTGCCATAGCTCCAATGCCACGCGACAGCGGTGACGACGCCGTCGGCAGCCGCAACAATCTGTTTATCCATCTGACTTGCGCCGCTGCAGGTAATATCCAACCCGCCGTGTCCGTTTTGACCGTACTCGGTGGTGGTATATCTGCTGTCATCCTGCACCGGCCACAGCAGACGCACGTCGGAAGGCAATTCCCCGTTCGCCGTATAACAGACGAGCCGCGCCGAGATCCGCAGCAGCAGGCGCGCGTCGATGGAATCCACACGTCCATCTCTGTTAATATCCGCGTTTCGTCGCTGCGCGTCGTTCAGGGACTCCAGCCTTGCGACAGCGCGCAATAAATATCTTGCGTCTGAGGAATTTACCATGCCGTCTCCGTTCAGATCGCCCGTTCGTCCGAAAGTCTGTACGCCCGCGTCTGCATAAGCGGCAACGGCAAACATGCCGGTCAGCACCGCGACCGCAAGCAAAATCGCAAAAAATCGTTTCGCTGTATGATACATACCCGTCAATCCTCCAAATGAAAATTGTCTGCCTCTTTCCGAGGCACAGCGGCATCATAGCATGTTTTTCCGCGCAATGGAGCAAATCTTGTCTAAACGGTCGTTTTCCTTGTTCAAACGGTTTGCGGAGACGTTGAAACTGACGCAAAAATATAGTACAATAATACCGTAGTATTCATCTCGATTCCCGGCGGATCGGGATAAAGGAGCATCACAATGATTCACATAGCGATATGCGATGACAGCCCGCATGATCTCGCGCCTGTCTGACAAGCGCTGGAAGACTATGCCGCGGCGCACAATCTGCGTTTCCGTATTTCCGCGTACAATAATCCCGAACTGCTGCTGTATGACACGTCGGAGGGCGACCCGGCGGAAATTTTTATTTTGGACGTCTCCATGCCCGGCATGGACGGTTTTTCTCTGGCAGAGAAGCTTCGATCCTATACTGCCGACGCGGTCATTATCTTCCTGACCTCTCATGAGGATCAGGCAATCCACGGTTATAAGGCGAAGGCGCTTCGATACATTATAAAGCTGAATCTTCACCGCGATATCGTCGAGGCGCTGGACCGCGCGGTGGAGGAGGTTCATGCGGCGGACGACAGAACCGTCCTGCTGCACCGCTACAACGAGCATCGCCGCATTGCGCACAAGGACATTCTGTATGTCAACCGTGTAGCAAGGCAGTTAAAGATCGTAACCGCAACGCAGGGCGAGATCACCGATACCCGCGGGATTGCGGAATTTTACGCGCTTTTACAGGATAGCCGCTTTCTTTTCATTGATCGCAGCTGTTTCGTGAATATCGATTATATCGCGCAGATTTCGGGGCAGGAGCTGTACCTGACGAACGGGCAGACGCTGCCGATCAGCCGCAGATCGCTGCAAGCAGTCAAATCCGCAGTGATCGAACGTTGGGGGAATTGATATGATCTACCAAATCGCAGAGCTTTTCGCCGCTTTTATCGAGAGCTTGCTCCTGCTGACGGCAACCACAGACATGGCAGAAAAAAAATATGCCGGCGGCAAGCATTTCGGGCTGCTGATACTGTTTGCCGGTCTTTATACGGCGGCGTCTGCGCTGCTGCGCGGCAGCGCAATTGCGGTTCTGGCGCCCGTGTTTTGCATCTGTTACGTGATCGCGGTTACAAAAATCACCGCCAACGGGAAATTATTGCAGCGCAGCACCGCGTGTATGCTGTCCTATTTTCTGCTGTGCTTTACCGAAAGCTATACCCTCGGCTGCGGCGCGATCATGATCGTCGGCGGCGCCGTGGAACTGTCCGGCGGCATGCGTCTGCTCACTCGTCCCGGCGTCATACGGCTCGTGTTTTTACTGATCAATAAAATATTGCAGGCGGCGATCTTTTTTGCGGGGCTGCCGTTATATCCCCGTCTGCGGACGCTCAGCCGACGCTATCAGGCGATCCTGCTTTCCGCCGCGACCGCTGCCTGCGCGGTATTGCAAGTAATCTCGGCAATGATCATGACCGATTCCACGGCAATGATGCAGCTGACAGTCCTCATCGCGGTGTTTTTTGTCGCGCTGACGCTGATTGCGACGATCCTTGCGATCGCGGTCACCGCCCGCTATCAGAAAAAGAAACAAGACAGCGAGATCATGCAGCGGATCAACTCGATGATGGAAAAAAATTTCCGCGAAATACAATCCAATCAACAGCGTATGCGCCGGCAAATGCATGACTTTAAGAATCATTTGCGCGCCATCGACGGCATGCTTGCAGAGGGGGCGCCGGCAAAGACCTATATCGGCGATCTGCTGGCAACCGCTTACGCCGGCGCGAAACTGTGCCGCAGCGGCAACGATGTGATCGACGCGATTGTCAACTGTAAAGCGGATGAGGCAAGAAACAGCGGCATCGCCCTGGATTACATCATATCCCTGCCGGAGGAATTACATATCGCCGCTACGGATCTGTGCGCCGTACTGGCAAATCAGTTGGACAACGCGATCGAAGCCTGCGCGCGTGTTGCAGAGGACAAACGAAGGATCATTGTAGATATTCGCACCCGGCAGGCGTTTCTGTTTTTCAAAGTCGTAAACGCCGCAGAAAAAGACCCGTTTAACGAAAAGCACGAACTGATCAGCACGAAAACCGATAAAAGTATGCACGGGTTGGGTATTAAAAACATACAGGATGCGGTCAGCCGATATGACGGCAAGCTGGAACATTTTTACAAGGACGGTGTTTTTACCTCCATTGCGATGTTTCAGAACCGATAAGCCATTGAAAGCCGCGCGGTCAGCATACAAGAATAACATTTCGATCAATCATAAAGACGTCTGGATTATTTCATAGAAAATTTGCCGTGCTTTTGCCTGCGTGCGGTACCTTGGTACAGCTTCGGCGCAAAAACACGGCTTCATTCTGTTTTCTCGTCCGTCTTTTCCCCTTATAATTACCGGATTAAAGCGCATTGACAGGCGGGCGGCAGCTGTACCCCTCGCAGACGTAATAGGTGGTTTTCCCGTTTTTCAGCGGATATTCCGCTGTGGGCGTCTCATGCAGAACGATCAGATCATCACTGTCCATATGCAACGGCAGCGATGCTCTGTCCGCGTCCGCCGCCAGCACCGCATGAATCTTACGCGGCGGTTCACTGTATTCCAGCAGCGCACAAAGAAATGTCGCATACTCGGGCGGGTAGTAATCCGCATAGGCGGCAAGCAGATCCAACTGCCGCTTTGCCGCACGGTCAAGCCCATCATCGTTCAGCAGCTGCGACAGGCGCACCAGATTCCACGCCATCATCGTATTCCCGCCGGGCATGGCGCCGTCCCGCATCTCCTTCGGGCGATGGATCAGCTGCTCGCCGTCCTTGCCGTACAGGAAAAATCCGCCGTCCTCAGCATCATAAAAATCCGACAGTACTTTCTCACACAGCCGCTTGGCACGGTCAAGATATTGCATATTCCATGTGGCGCGATGCATGCATAAAAGCGCATAAATATACATGGCATAATCATCAAGAAATCCTTTGACGCCCCGCTGCCCCGCCCTGACGCTGACATAGAGCGTATCGCCGTCGCAAAGCTGCGCCGCCGCAAATCTATCCGCCTGTTGTGCGGCGGTAAGATAGGCGTTTTTCCCGCTGACACGGTACAGCTCGCACAGGGCGGCGATCATCAGACCGTTCCATGCGGTCAGGACTTTATCGTCTGTATGCAGCGTATGGCGTTGCTTTCTGTATGCATAAATTTCTGCAACAGATGCATATAGATTCTCCGGCGCCTCCCCTGCCTGCAGCAGATTGGGAATATTCTTTCACTCAAAATTTCCCTGCTCCGTAATATCAAAATACCGGTTAAAACGCGCGCCGTCCGCATCGCCCAAAATCGCTTGAATCTCCATGGGTGTGAACAGGTAGTACTTGCCCTCCTCGCCCTCGCTGTCGGCGTCCTGCGCGCTGTAAAATCCGCCGGCGGGTGCTGTCATCTCCCGCAACACATATGCCGCAGTACGTTCTGCAACGGACAGATACAGCTGTTTTTTGGTCACCGCATATGCCTTGCAATACGCAAGAATCAGCAGCGCATTATCATACAGCATTTTTTCAAAATGCGGGACAAGAAATTTCGTATCGGTGGAGTACCGGCAAAAGCCGCCGCCGATATGATCAAACAGACCGCCGCAGTACATCTGCGTCAGCGTCCGTTCCGCCATTGCCAACACGGTTTTGTCCCGGTACCGACGGTAATAGCGCAGCAAAAAAAGCAAATTATGCGGCATCGGGAATTTCGGCGCTCTGCCAAAGCCGCCGTTCATGTCGTCAAATCTGTCTTGAAACAGTTCCGCGGCCTTCTCGGCAAGATGCGCATCGGATCTGCCCGCCGCCCGCGTCCCACCGCGCAGCTGCGTTACCACGTCCTCCGCCTGTTCCAGCAGGGACGCGCGATCCTGCACCCATGCCTCATGAAAATAGACCAGCAGATCCCGCAGCCCGACGCCCCTGCCGACGCTGTCCTTCGGGAAATATGTCCCCGCATAAAAGGGCTGCTTGTCCGCAGTCATAAACACCGTCGTCGGCCAGCCGCCGGAACCGGTGAACATTTGACAGACGGTCATATAGATACTGTCAATATCCGGCCGCTCCTCTTTATCCACTTTTACGGCGACAAAATACCGGTTCAGCAGCGCGGCGATCCCCGCGTCCTCAAAGCTCTCGTGCGCCATCACATGACACCAATGACAGGTACTGTAGCCGATGCTTAAAAATATCGGTTTATCCTCCCGTTTTGCCTTTGCAAAGGCTTCCTCCCCCCAAGGGAACCAGTCCACGGGATTTTCGGCATGCTGCAACAAATACGGGCTTGTCTCGTTTCTCAGTCGATTACTCATCTAATCATCTCAATTTTACTCTTATTTTCTCACAGTATATGCAGCTATGGGAAATTTACGCACAAACGGCAATTTTTAATATTTGAAAATCAATTCATTATATGATATTTTAATTCTGGAATCAACAAATAACAACAAAATTCAGAATATTTATGCATTCGTGAAAAAAATATCGAAATCTTTGCTGTTTTTTGCCGAAAGGACTTGTGTTAGTCAAAACTAATCTGTATAATATATATTTGATATAATATTATCAATAATATTTTTTTGGAGGTCAATTATGGAATACCGCATTGAGCATGATTCTATGGGCGAGGTCAAAGTGCCTGCCGATAAATATTGGGCTGCTCAGACAGAAAGAAGCCATGAAAACTTTAAGATCGGCGTCGGCATCGAGACAATGCCCCGCGAGATCACACACGCGTTCGGCGTACTGAAAAAGGCAGCCGCCATCGCGAACCACGGCTTGAAGCCCGAGAAGATGACCGACGAAAAGCTTGCCGCTATCAGCCAGGCGTGCGACGAGGTCATGAGCGGCGCTTTGAACGAGCACTTCCCCCTTGTTGTTTGGCAAACCGGTTCCGGCACGCAGTCCAACATGAACGCCAACGAGGTCATTGCCAATCGCGGCAACGAGATCGCAGGCAAAAAGCTGCTGCATCCCAACGACGACATCAACATGAGCCAAAGCTCCAACGATACCTTCCCCACCGCCATCAGCATTGCGGCGGTTCTGGGCATTGAAGATAAGGTATTCCCCGCCATCGACAAGCTGATCGCGACCTTTGAAAGACTGGAAAAGGAAAACGAGGGCGTTGTCAAGAGCGGCAGAACACACCTGCAGGACGCAACCCCCATTACCTTCTCCCAGGAGATCAGCGGCTGGCGTTCCAGCCTGCAGAAGGACAGAAGACTGCTGGAGATCGCGCTGCCCGAGCTGAAAGAGCTGGCGCTCGGCGGCACGGCGGTCGGCACCGGTCTGAACGCCCCCAAGGGCTTTGATACGGCGGTCGCTGCAGCTGTCTCCGAGATCACCGGCAAGACCTTTATTACCGCGCCCAACAAGTTCCACGCGCTGACCTCCAAGGACGAGATCGTATTCGCCCACGGCGCGCTGAAAGCCCTCGCCGCCGATCTGATGAAGATCGCCAACGACATTCGCTGGCTGGCAAGCGGTCCGCGTCTCGGTCTGGGCGAGATCAAAATTCCCGAGAACGAGCCCGGCTCCTCCATTATGCCCGGCAAGGTCAACCCGACCCAGTGCGAGGCTGTCACCATGGTCGCCGTACAGGTCATGGGCAACGACGCCGCGATCGGCATCGCCGCCAGCCAGGGCAACTTTGAGCTGAACGTATTCATGCCCGTTATCATCTACAACTTCACGCAGTCCGTCCGCCTTTTGAGCGAGGCAATGATCTCATTTAACGATAACTGCGTTGTCGGCATCACCGCAAATAAGGAGAAGATGCACGACAATCTGCACAATTCTCTGATGCTGGTCACCGCACTCAACCCCTATATCGGCTATGAGAACGCGGCAAAGACCGTCAAGAAGGCGTTCAAGGAGAATATTTCGCTGAAAGAGGCGTGCGTCGCCCTCGGTTTCCTGTCCGCGGAGCGGTTCGACGAGGTGTTCCACCCCGAGCAGATGGTGTAAAGCAATCATCATTCCCGTAAGCTTATGAAAGATATGCCGCGCAAGATCGCGAAACCTTGCGCGGCGCCCCAAATCTTTTTCCCCTTATATATATTACATTATATTAAGGGCGAAGATCCGAAAGGGAGTATTACAAAATGGTTTTTAGTTATTATCCCGGTTGTACCCTGAAAACAAAAGCGAAAGACCTGGATAAGTATGCCAGAGCCTCCGCCGAGGCGTTGGGCGTCACACTCGAGGAGCTGCCGGACTGGCAGTGCTGCGGCGGCGTCTACCCCATCGCCAAGGACGAGATCGCCACAAAGCTGTCCTCGGTCAGAGCGCTGAACCGGTCCAAGGAGCTGGGCAGAGATCTGATCACGGTCTGCTCCGCCTGCCACAACGTGATCAAGCAGGTCAACCACGACATGCAGACCGACGAGAACATCGTCGCCAAGGTCGCGAATTACATGAAGCTCGACGCGCCATACCGCGGCGAGACGAACGTGATCCACTATCTGGAGATGCTGCGCGATAAGGTCGGCTTTGACACGATCAGGGAAAAGGCGGTCAATCCGCTCAAGGGCAAGAAGATCGCCGCCTATTACGGCTGCCTGCTGTTAAGACCCAGCAGCGTCATGGCGTTTGACGATCCGGAGAATCCTACCATTATGGAGGATCTTATCACCGCGCTGGGCGCGGAGCCGGTCAGGTATTCCATGCGAAACGAATGCTGCGGCGCGTACACCACCCTCGAAAAAAAAGAGATCGCACAGAAGAAGAGCAACGCGGTTCTGGCAAGCGCGGAAGCGAACGGCGCGGAAATGGTCATCACCGCCTGCCCGCTGTGCTTATACAATTTAAAGAAGAACGCAACGGAACACGACGTCCCTGTCAAGTATTTCACGGAAGTGCTTGCCGAGGCGCTGGGCATTGCATAAGGAGGACGCTATGGAAAATAAAGCAAATCTCAAAGAGCAGATCCTTACCGCGTCCGGCGTAAATCCGCTGAAATGCATGCGCTGCGGGAAATGCTCCGCCACCTGCCCGTCCTACGACGAGATGGAGTATCACCCCCATCAATTTGTTTACATGGTGGAAAAGGGCAACATCGAGCCGCTGTTGCAGTCGGAATCCCTGTACACCTGCCTGACCTGCTTCGCCTGCGTGGAGCGCTGCCCGCGCAACGTGCAGCCCGCGAAGCTGGTGGAAGCGGTTCGGCTGGCGGTGATCCGCGAGCAGGGCGCCAACCACCTCAAGCCCCAGGATATTCCCGCGCTGCTGGATCCCGACCTGCCGCAGCAGGCGATCGTCAGCGCATTCAGAAAATACGCAAAGTAAAGGAGGAAACACACAGTGCAAAGAATCGGCGTATTCGTATGTTGGTGCGGCAGTAATATTGCAGCGACGGTCGATGTTCAGCGCGTTGCGGAAGAGCTGAAAAAAGAACCGGGTGTTGTTTTCTCTGCCGACTACCAGTATATGTGTTCGGAATCCGGACAGAACCTTATCAAAGACGCGATCAAAGAGCATGCGCTGACCGGCGTTGTCATCTGCTCCTGCTCGCCGCGTATGCATGAAAACACGTTCCGTAAAGCAGCCGCCTCCGTCGGTCTGAACCCCTACATGGTGGAGATCGCCAATATCCGCGAGCAATGCTCCTGGATACATAAAGACAAGGCGACCGGCACGGAAAAAGCCATTATTCTCGGCAGAGCCGCCATCGCAAAGGTGCATCTTAACGCGCCGTTGATCGCCGGCGAAAGCCCGGTCACAAAGCGCGCCCTCGTCATCGGCGGCGGCATCGCGGGCATTCAGACCGCGCTGGACATTGCCGAAGCCGGTTTTGAGGTGGACATCGTAGAGAAGTCCCCCACCATCGGCGGAAAAATGGCGCAGCTGGATAAAACTTTCCCCACCTTGGACTGCTCCGCCTGTATCCTGACTCCGAAAATGGTGGAGGCTGCCCAGCAAGAAAAGATCAAAATTTATTCCTACAGCGAGATCGACGAGGTCAAGGGCTTTGTCGGCAACTTCTCCGTCAAGATTCGCAGAAAGGCGCGTTACGTCAAAGAGGACATCTGCACCGGCTGCGGTCTGTGTACGGAAAAATGCCCGCAGAAGAAGGTCCCCAACGAGTTCAACATGGGGATGGATAACCGCCGCGCGATCTATATTCCCTTTGCGCAGGCGGTGCCGAAGGTCGCGACCATCGACCCCAACTACTGCACCATGCTGAAAACCGGCAAGTGCGGCGTTTGTTCCAAGATCTGCGGCGTGAAAGCCATCGATTACACCCAGCAGGACGAGATCGTGGAGGCAAAATACGGTGCGATCGTCGTTGCCACGGGCTTCAATCCCATTTCCCCGGCAAAGTTTGACGAGTTCGCCTATTCTCAAAGCCCCGACGTGGTTACATCTTTGGAGTATGAGCGTCTGATGAACGCGGCGGGCCCCACCAACGGCACGCTGCTGCGTCCCTCCGACGGCAAACACCCCCACACGATCGTATTCGTACAGTGCGTCGGTTCCCGCTGCGACGGCGCGGAAAAGGGCAAGCCCTACTGCTCCAAGGTCTGCTGTATGTACACCGCGAAGCACGCGATGCTTACAAGAGAAAAATATCCCGACACCGACGTATATGTTTTCTACATTGACGTCCGTACCCCCGGCAAGAACTTCGACGAGTTCTACCGCCGCGCGGTCGAGGAATATAACGTCCATTATATTAAAGGTATGGTCGGCAAGGTCGTGCCCGAGAACGGCAAGCTGAAGGTACAGGCGGCGGATCTGCTGTCGAACGAACAGCTGCATATCGACGCGGACATGGTCGTGCTTGCCACCGCTGTCGAGCCCGATCCTTCGGCGAGAAGTCTTGCGACGAAGCTGACCGCGTCTATGGATACCAACGACTTCTTCACCGAAGCGCACCCGAAGCTGCGTCCCGTGGAAAGCCCCACCGCCGGCGTGTTCCTGTCCGGCATGTGCCAGGGTCCCAAGGATATTCCCGAGACGGTCTCCCAGGCGTCCGCCGCGGCGGCAAAGGTCATCGGTCTGCTGGTGAAGGATAAGCTGGTGGGCAATCCCTGCGTCGCCCACAGCGACGAGCTGCTGTGCAACGGCTGCTCCTCCTGCGAAAAGGTCTGTCCCTACGGCGCGATCACCTATTCCGATAAAGAATTCAGAATGCCCGACAGAACCACCGCGCTTCGCCGCGTGGCTGCCGTCAATCCCGCGGTCTGCCAGGGCTGCGGCGCATGTACGGTGGCGTGCCCGTCCGGCGCAATGGATCTCTTCGGCTTCTCAAATAATCAGATCATGGCGGAGGTTGACGCGATATGCAAGTAGAAAACAAAGAATTTAAGCCGCTCATCGTTGCCTTCTGCTGTAACTGGTGTTCCTACGCGGGCGCGGATCTGGCAGGCACCAACCGGTTGAACTACCCCGCCGACGTTAAAATTATCCGTGTCCCCTGCTCCTGCCGCGTCAACCCGATGTTTATTTTGCGCGCGTTCCAGCGCGGCGCGGACGGCGTGATCATTTGCGGCTGCCACCCCGGCGACTGCCATTACACCACGGGTAACTATTATGCCCGCAGACGAATGACCGCCCTGTTCTCCATGCTCGATTATCTCGGCATCGAAAAAGGCAGAACCCGCGTCGAGTGGGTCTCCGCCGCGGAAGGGCAGAGATTCGCGGAGACGATGAACAGCTTCGTTTCCACGATCATTTCCCTTGGTGAAAACAAGAGATTGGAGGATCTGAGATGCAAGACAAAATGATTGCCCGCGCAAAAGAACTCCTCCGGGACGGCGCCGTCAACCGGGTGCTGGGTTGGAAAACCGGCGAATTTGTCTATGACATTACTCCTGCGGTATTTACAAGCGCCGAGGAGCTTGACAGGGATTTCGTATTTGACGCATTCACCGCCGCCAACCTTTCCAAATATCTCGTCAAGGAGAGCAAGAAAGAGGGCAAGGTACTCGCCTTCCTCAAGCCCTGCGATTCCTACAGCTTTCAGCAGCTGATAAAGGAGCATCGCGTTGATCGCGAGAACGTATATATCGTCGGCATTCCCTGCGAAGGCAAGGTCGATATTGAGGCGCTGAAGGCGCGCGGCATCAGCGGTATTACCGCCATAGAAGAGACTGCCGACGCCGTTACCGTCAAGACCGTATACGACGAGGATATTACCGTTGCCAAGCAGGACGTTTTGTTTGAAAGATGCGTCAACTGCAAGAGCAAAAAGGTTGTGATCTGCGACGAAATGCTGGGTGAAAACGGCGAGATCGTCGATTCCGACCGCTTCGACGCGGTCGCGAAGCTGGAGGCCATGACGCCCGACGAGCGTTTCGCGTTTTGGCAGAACGAGCTTTCCCGCTGTATCCGCTGCAACGCCTGCCGCAACGTCTGCCCCGCCTGTACTTGTGAAAAGTGCGTGTTTGACAACGTCAATTCCGGCGTCGAGCATAAGGTCGCGGCGAACAGCTTTGAAGAAAGCCTGTTCCACATTATCCGCGCCTATCACGTAGCGGGACGCTGTACCGACTGCGGCGAATGCTCCCGCGTCTGCCCGCAGCACATTCCGCTGCATCTGCTGAACCGCAAGTTCATCAAGGATATGAACGAGCTGTACGGCGAATATCAGGCAGGCGCCGATACCGAGACCCGCCCGCCCCTTGTGAACTTCTCAATGGACGACTGCGAGCCTTCCATTGTTTATCAAAGAGGAGGTAACGCGTAATGTATCAGCTTTCTCTTGACAATTTGCAAAACTTTTTCCGGCAGATCGCGGCGCATGAAAAGCTCTATATCCCGACGGATAAGGACAACGTCGCCGTTTACGCGGAATACGCGGAGGGCATGCAGCTGACGCAGAAGCTCAATACCAACCGCTCCGCCAAGGACTTTTTCTTCCCGCAGACGGAGAATCTTTACGATCTGCGCATGAACGGCAAGAATCTGGAAATCGAGGACACCCGCGAAGCGTGCGAGGACTTTGTCGTATTCGGCGTACGCGCCTGCGACGTCAGAAGCTTCGCGATCCTTGACAAGGTATTCCTTGCCGATCCCGTGGATTCCTATTACAAGAACCGCCGCGAGCACGGCACCGTGGTTTCCCTCGCCTGCACAAGACCCGAAGAGACCTGCTTCTGCCAAAGCTTCGGCATTGACGCCGCCGCCCCCGAGGGCGACGCCGCCTGCTGGATCGCGGACGGCAGCTTGTACATCAAGGCGAACACCGAAAAGGGCGAAACGCTGCTTTCTTACGTCGCCGATCTGTTGACGGAAAGCGACGGCAGCGCCGTTGCCGCGCAGCAGGAGAAAACCAGGCAGCTGCTTGCAAAGCTCCCCCTTGCGAATACCGACTTTGAGGGCATGAAAAAGACCGATCTGATGGCGCATTTCAAAAGCCCGAAGTGGGCGGGGCTGTCAGAGGCTTGTCTCGGCTGCGGCACCTGCACCTTTGTCTGTCCCACCTGCCAGTGCTACGACATTCGCGAATTCGACACCGGCAGCTGCGTGAAAAAATTCCGCTGCTGGGACAGCTGCATGTATTCCGATTTCACCCTTATGGCGCACGGCAACTCCCGCAATTCGCAGCTGGAGCGGTTCCGGCAGCGGTTTATGCACAAGCTGGTGTATTTCCCCGATAATAACGACGGCGTATTCGGCTGCGTCGGCTGCGGCAGATGCCTTGCCAAATGCCCCATATCCATGAATATCGTGAAGGTTGAAAAAGCATTGGAGGTGCAGGACGCATGACAAAAGAAACTTTGATCCCCTTGCTGGGCGTCGTCACCGATATTCGCGCAGACACGCCCGACGTTAAGACTTTCCGCGTGGAGGCGCCGAACGGCGGCAAGGTGTTTGAGCATATTCCCGGTCAGTGCGCCATGCTTTCCATTCCCGGCGCGGGCGAGGGCATGTTCTCCATCACCTCCTCCCCCACCAACAAGGAATTTATGGAGTTCAGCATCAAAAAGTGCGGCAAGCTGACCTCGTGGCTGCACCAGATGGAGGTCGGGCAGGAGATCGCGATCCGCGGTCCCTACGGCAACGGCTTCCCGGTCGATACCGAATTTCAGGGCAAGGATCTGCTGTTCATTGCCGGCGGTATCGGTCTTGCGCCGCTACACTCCGTCATCAACTACTGCCGCGACAACCGCGACAAGTACGGCAAGATCGACATCGTTTACGGTTCGCGCAGCATGGACGATCTGGTGGACTATAAAGAGATCATCGACGAATGGTGCGCCGAGGACGGCATTGACGTATACCTCACCATCGACCGCGCGCAGGAGGGCTGGGACGGCCATGTCGGCTTTGTGCCCAACTATGTCAAGGAGCTGGGCTTCGACACCAATAAAACCGCTGTGATCTGCGGGCCTCCGATCATGATAAAGTTTACGCTTGCGGGGCTTGTGGAGCTGGGCTTCGACAAGACGCAGGTGTATACGACGATGGAGCTGCGCATGAAATGCGGCGTAGGCAAATGCGGCAGGTGCAACATCGGCGACAAGTACGTCTGCAAGGACGGGCCTGTGTTCCGCTGTGACCAGTTGGCTGAAATGCCGGACGAATATTAATGGGGGTTCGTAACATGGAACAAAATTTAGTTAACATATTTTTGTACGGCAAAAAATACGAAGTGCCGTCCAATCTCACCATCATGGGCGCGATGGAATATGCGGGCTACCAGCTCAAGCGCGGCTGCGGCTGCCGCAACGGTTTCTGCGGCGCCTGCGCGACGATCTACAGGGTCAAGGGCGACAGAGAGCTGAAGGTCTGTCTCGCATGCCAGACCAAGGTGGAAAACGATATGTATATCGCCACGCTGCCCTTCTTCCCGCTGATCAAGCAGCCGTATAACATTGAAGAAGTGAAGCCCACCGAGCAGATCATGATGCAGCTGTATCCCGAAATTTACGCCTGCATCGGCTGTAACGCCTGCACCAATTCCTGCACGCAGGAGCTGAACGTCATGCAGTACATCGCTTACGCGCAGCGCGGCGAATACGAAAAGTGCGCCGAGGAATCCTTTGACTGCGTCATGTGCGGCGTTTGCTCCTCCCGCTGCCCTGCCGGTATCTCTCACCCGCAGGTCGCCATGCTGGCAAGACGGCTGAACGGCAAATATCTTGCCCCTGCCTGCGGCCATCTGAACGACCGCGTCCGGGAGATCAAGGACGGCACCTTTGAAGAGCTGCTGCAGAACCTGATGCAGAAGCCCATCGAAGAGATGAAAGAGCTTTACAACAACAGAGAGATCGAGAAGTAAGGAGGCGGCGCGCATGTATAACAAAGAAATGACAGAATCCATCAAAAAGGTGGAGGCCGCCAGAGCGGAGAACACGACCTTTGAGCCTCGCCGTATGACGGCGGAGGAAAAGGACACCCTCCTTGCGACCTATCACCCCGATTACAAACAGGACGAGTTCCGCGTACTGCAGATCGGGCCCAACAAGGGCGGCAAGGTCCCCACGGAGCTGGCGGCGCTTTTGCAGGCGCACAGCCGGATCACCGCCGACGCTGTGGATCTTAGCCGGATTGACTATGACGTTGACGTGCTGGTCATCGGCGGCGGCGGCGCGGGCGCTTCCGCGGCGATCGAAGCGGATAACAACGGCGCCAGCGTGATGATCGTTACCAAGCTTCGTATGGGCGACGCCAACACCATGATGGCGGAGGGCGGCATTCAGGCTGCCGATAAGCCCAACGACTCCCCCGCGATCCACTATGTGGACGCATTCGGCGGCGGTCACTTTGCGGCAAAGCCGGAGCTGCTCTATAAGCTTGTAAACGAAGCCCCCGAGGCGATCCAGTGGCTGAGCGAGCTGGGCGTGGAATTTGACAAACTGCCCGACGGCACCATGGTGACCACCCACGGCGGCGGCACGTCCCGCAAGCGTATGCACGCGGCAAAGGACTATTCCGGCGCGGAAATCATGCGTACCCTGCGCGACGAGGTTCTCAACAGAAATATCCCCGTTGTTGATTTTACGGCGGCGATCGAACTGATCAAGGACGAAGAAGGCAAGATTGCAGGCGCGGTTCTGATGAATATGGAGACCGGCGAGCTGCTGGTTGCCAAAGCAAAGACCGTAATCATCGCCACCGGCGGCGCGGGCAGACTGCATTATCAGGGCTTCCCCACCTCCAACCATTACGGCGCAACGGCGGACGGTCTGATCCTCGGCTACCGCGTGGGCGCAAAGCTGCTGTATGCGGATACGCTCCAGTATCACCCCACCGGCGCGGCATATCCTGAGCAGATCTTCGGCGCGCTGGTCACCGAAAAGGTACGTTCCTTGGGCGCAAAGCTCGTCAACGTCAACGGCGAGGTCTTTATGCACCCGCTGGAGACCCGCGACGTTTCCGCAGCGTCCATCATTCGTGAATGCTCCGACCGCGGCAACGGCGTACATACCGACGACGGCGTCGGCGTATGGCTGGATACCCCGATGATCGAGATCAAGGGCGGCGAGGGCACCATTGAAAAGCGTATCCCCGCGATGATGCGCATGTTTGCAAAATACGGCATCGACATTCGTAAGGAGCCGATCCTTGTCTACCCCACGCTGCACTATCAGAACGGCGGGCTGGAAATCAGTGCCGACGGTATGACCAATGTGGAGAACCTGTATGTTGCCGGTGAGGCTGTCGGCGGTATCCACGGCAGAAACCGTCTGATGGGCAATTCCCTGCTGGACATCATCGTATTCGGCAGAAACGCCGGTAAAGAGGCGTCCGCAAAGTCCAAGCGCGTGGAGCTTGCGCCGCTGACCCTTAAGCACATCGACGCGTTTGAAGCGGAGATTCAGGCGGCGGGCATCGAGACACAGACCGTCTCTCCCAAGCTGCTGCCCACCTACACGCACGGGAATCCCCGTTTTGAAGCGAAATAAGGAGGCAGCGCATGGTACTTTTCGGCGGAATTTTAAGTATAAAAACAATTACATTTTTGACCTTTTCGGTCTTTGCCATCGCAGCGGTCGGTTATCTGCTGGGCAAGATCACCATTAAAGGCGTCAACCTCGGCACTGCGGGCGTGTTCATCATCGCGCTGGTCTATGGCGTGTTCCTGTATGATCCGCTGGCGGCGCAGCTCAAGCTGGGCGACGCGTCCTATGTTTCCAGCGCGTTAAAGATCGTGGAAAACATCGGGCTTGTGCTGTTCGTTACGGCAGTCGGCTTTATCGCCGGTCCGAATTTCTTCCGCAATATGAAGAAGAATTTTAAGTCCTACGTACTGCTGGGACTGCTGATTATCCTGACCTCTGTCGTTGTTACCGTCGCGATCATCTTTATCGGCGGGAACGCCACCGCGCTGGATCACGAGCAGTTTAAGGCAATGGTCGTCGGTATTCTTTCCGGCGCGCTTACCAGCACCCCCGCGTTTTCCGCCGCAAAAGAAGCTGTCGGCAGCGCGGATCTTGAAGATCTTGTCGCTGTCGGGCACGGTATTGCGTACCTCTTCGGCGTTGTGGGCGTTGTCCTGTTTGTACAGATCATGCCCAAGATCGCCAAGGCGAATATGGAGGAGGAGCGCAAGCTGATTACCATTTCCGCAGCAGAAGCAAAGAAATCCGACGGCAAGAAGCTTGTCGAGCTGGACGAGTTCGGCTTCTGCGCGTTCTCCATCGCAGCGATCCTCGGCATTATCATCGGCTCGCTGAACTATAAGGGCTTCTCCCTGACCACCACCGGCGGCTGCATTCTGGCGGCGCTGATCTTCGGTCACTTCGGAAAAGTCGGCAAGATCAGCATTATGCCGAAAACCTCCACGCTGCGCGTGTTCCGCGAGCTGGGACTGATGCTGTTCCTCATCGGCGCGGGCGTCGCAGGCGGCGCAAGCTTTGTAAAGTACTTCCAGCCGATCTACTTTGTATACGGTATTCTGATGACGATCATTCCCATGATCATCGGCTATATCTTCGCAAAGTTCGTGCTGAAGCTGCCGCTGCTGAACAATCTCGGTTCTATCACCGGCGGTATGACCAGCACCCCGGCGCTGGGCACACTGATCGGCACCGCAGGCACAGAGGATGTTGCCTCCGCTTACGCGGCAACCTATCCCATCGCCCTGATCACGATTGTCATCGCGTCCAAGCTGATTATTATGTTTGCGTAAAAATAACATGAAGAAGTCCCGCATATCGCAAAAGATATGCGGGGCTGTTTTTTGTTTCATCGGAAACTTCTACGGTTCCTATGAAAGAAGTCGCTTTCTTGCGCGCGTTGTTTAATTTGACTGCGTGGGAATATATTTGCGGATCACGGCCGCGGTTTTAGAAACAGGCATGGTCTGCAAAATAATATGTCCGGGGCCGGAGACGACCGTGTTAAACAGCCCCTCGCCGCCGAAGAGGACATTTTTAACGCCCTTTATGGTCTGAATATCCATAGAGCAGGACGCGTCCATCATGGCGAGATACCCGGTATCGATGATCTTTCGGCTGCCGGCGGGAATATCATATTCAACAGCGGAACCGTCAATCTCCAAAAATACAAGCCCGCTGCCGCTGAACTTCTGCATCAGGAACCCCTCGCCGCCGAACAGACCGCTGCTGAACTTACGATGGAAAAATACCGACATCTCGATATTACCGCAGGAAGCAAGGAATGCTCCTTTTTGTGCGATAATCGGTCTTGCTGGTGTGACCTCCACCACTTTAATGGACCCGGGAAACGAGGACGCAAAAGCGATCTCGCCGGGACGGCGGGCGGTATAATGGTTCAAAAAAAGACTTTCATTGGTAAACATTCTGCCGAACATCTTACCGATGCCGCCGCCCTGGGTCTGCATCTCAATCCCATCGTCCATCCATGACATGGAGCCCGCCTCGCATTGCATCTGCTCGCCGGTTTCCAATTGACAAACGACAACGGGCAAGTCGCCGCCCTTAATTTCATAGCGCATAACAACACTTCCTTTTTGTTATTTACTGCCAGTATAACACATATTCAAAGAAAATACATTAGGAAAAAGTAAAATTAACACAGTTTTCATCTTGTTTTTATATATGAAACCGTTTATAATATCTGCGGTACTTTTGCATGCCGAAGGGAAGGAGATTTTCATGCGAAAAACAAAGATCGTATGCACCGTCGGACCGTCTACGGACAGCGACGCTGTCATGCGCGAGTTGATCCGCTCGGGTATGAATGTGGCAAGATTTAATTTCTCCCACGGGGATTATGCCACGCATCAGCAGCGTTTTGAACAGATCAAACGCCTGCGGGAAGAGTTGGGGCTGCCCATTGCAACCATGCTGGACACCAAGGGCCCCGAGATTCGGTTGGGGAAATTCGAGGATAACAAACCGGTGGAACTGCACGACGGCGATACCTACACGCTCACCACCCGCGACATTCTCTGCACGGACAAGATCGGCAGCATCAGCTTTGAAAATCTGCCGAAGGACGTCCGCCAGGGCACGCGGATATTGATCAACGACGGCGCCATAGAAATGGTTGTGGACAAGGTGCATGACCCCGAGATCGTCTGCACCGTCGTAAGCGGCGGCACGCTTTCCAACAATAAGGGCATCAATGTGCCCGGCGTGATGCTCTCTATGCCCTATCTGAGCGAAAAGGACATGAACGATTTGGAATTCGGCGCGAAAACAGGCTTTGATTTCATTGCCGCCAGTTTTGTGCGCAGCGCGGCAGATATAAATTATCTGCGCAAATTTACCCGCAGCCTCGGCTGGGCGGACGTACGCATTATCGCAAAGATCGAAAACACCGACGGCGTGGAAAATATTGATGAGATCATCGATGCGGCGGACGGCATCATGATCGCGCGCGGCGATTTGGGCGTGGAAATCCCCTTTGAGGAGATTCCGGCGATTCAAAAGCAGATCATTCGTAAGAGCTACCTTGCCGGCAAGCAGGTCATCACCGCCACCCAGATGCTGGAATCCATGATCAGCAACCACCGCCCCACCCGCGCCGAGATCACCGACGTTGCCAACGCCATCTATGACGGCACCAGCGCGATCATGCTCTCCGGCGAAACGGCGGCGGGTATGTACCCCGTGGAGGCAGTGCATACCATGGCGCTGATCGCCCAAACAACTGAAAATAATATCGATTATAAAGGGAACTTCTCCGCCCGCCGCGCGGCGATCAACAACAGCGTGGCGGAAGCCATCGCCCACGCCACCGTGACAACTGCCCACGACCTGAACGCCAAGGCGATCATCACCGTATCGCTGCGGGGGCAGACGGCGCGCCTGATCTCGAAATACCGCCCCGCCTGCCCGATCATCAGCTGCACGCTGAGTGAAACGGTCTGTCGACAGATGAATCTGAGCTGGGGCGTACTTCCCTATATCATCGATGAAAAAACCAGCACCGACGAGCTGTTTGCCGCCGCGGTACAGGTCGCCACGCAAAACGGACTGGCGGAAAAGGACGATATTGTCGCCATCACGGCGGGCGTACCGCTGGGCGTATCGGGCACGACCAATCTGATGAAGGTAGAACGCATATAAAGCTTAAAATGCTTTTCTGCCACTGAAAGGAGATTTGCATGAAAGTATCCAAAATCATTGCCATCGTACTCGCAATACTTTTGGCTGCGGCGCTCGGCGCCATCGGCCGGCTGTATTACATAGGGAGGTTGTCCTTTATTCACCCGATGCAAACGGCAACGGAGGGACAGATCAAAGTCGCCTGCGTCGGCGACAGCGTCACTTACGGCTTCGGTATTCATAACCGTACAAAAAACAACTATCCCGCCGTGTTAAATAAACTGCTGGGCGACGGCTATTGCGTCAACAACTTCGGCTACTCCGGCAGAACGGTATCGCCCGACGGCGATCGCCCGTATATCGAAGAAGCCTTATATCAGCAAAGCATTGAGTTTCAACCGGATATTATCATTCTGATGCTTGGCTCTAATGACTCAAAGCCCTACAACTGGGATCGGGAGACGTTTCCCGCGCATTATGAAAACCTGCTGAACCGGTATCAATCGCTGACCTCGCAGCCGAAGATTTATATCATGCTGCCGCCGCCGGCGTTTGCGCATAACGGCGAGGTCAAGTACGATATTCAACCGGAGGTCATAAAAAATCATATCGTTCCCATGACGCAGCTTCTCGCGGATAAATACGATCTGCCCTGCATCGATTTATACACCCTGTTTGAGGATAAAAGCGCGCTGCTCAGCGACGGGCTGCACCCTGACGCCGACGGCGCAAAGCTGATCGCGCAGACGGTTTACGAAGCGTTGACGGCAGACGAAGCATAAAGAAATTATCAGCATATACTGTACCGAACCCATAAGGAAAGGAGTACAGTATATGCTGATTACATATAACCTGAATTTGCAGAAATCGATTGACTATGCCCGCAAATGGGCGTTGTCCCGCAACCCCGCCTATTATAATTTCGACCCCATCGGCGGAGACTGCACCAATTTTATTTCGCAGTGCCTGTACGCAGGCGACGCCGTCATGAATATGACCCGCGACGTAGGCTGGTATTATATTTCCCAGAACGACCGTGCCGCCGCATGGACGGGTGTGGAATATTTTTATACCTTTATGACGCAAAATCAGGGCGTCGGGCCGTTTGGCAGCCAAATACCGCTGCAGGACGTACGGGTCGGGGATATTTTGCAGCTTGGCGGCTACAGCGGCAGGTTTTACCATACGCTGCTGGTCGTCAGCATGCAGGGCGGCGAACCGCATATCGCCGCCCATACCAACAACGCGTGGAATGTCCCGCTCTCCGCCTACCGCTATGACCGGATCCGCTGCTTGCGGATCGATCAGGCGAGGAAGTATGGGTAACTTCTGATTTATCGGCTTCACCAATAAATCAGAAGTTAATGAATAATGAACGGTGAATAATGAATGATTGTGGAACCGCTTCGCGGTTGGATTTGTAAAAAGATGGGCTCACAATCTTGTAGGGATGCCCATTGGGCATCCGATTTTGCGCGTAACCTGACGGACTACAAGCGGGTGTGCCCGCTTTACGTCTATAAATCCAAATCGCGCAGCGATTTCCGAACCTCCTCCCTCTTTCCTCCTACCTCCTACCTAAGTTCTGATTTATCGGCAAAGTCGATAAATCAGAACTTATAGCATCAAGTCCGTCGGGGCATATGCGGATTTCCGGGAAAAAACCTTCGCGGCATAGCCGCTTCGGTCGGAACTAAAAATATGCCACCGGCATATTCTCTTAACGCTCCGACTACCCGTTACCGCAAATTTGTAGGGATGGCCATTGGCCATCCGCCGGGTTATGCGTAAAATCGACGGACGTCCGATGGCCGTCCCTGTTATGTAAGGTCTCCAGTCAAGGGGCTGAACATAAAGTTAACAGACACTTAACAAACAGACCTGAATGTGTTGAATCAAAGAGCATAGCGGAAAGGCTATGATAAAACAGAAATTCGGTGATTGG
>JAFVBH010000063.1 GCA_017480115.1 Clostridia bacterium | reverse complement strand
TGTTAACTTTATGTTCAGCCTCTTGACTGGAGACCTTACATAACAGGGACGCCCAGTGTCCGTTGATTTTGCGTGCAAACCGGCGGATGGCCAATGGCCATCCCTACAAATTTGCGGTAACGGGTAGTCGGAGAGTTACTTCTCCTTCACATAAACAAGAATATCCTCGACGCCGCAATCTAAAATCGTGCACAAATCGTTCAATGTCACGGTGGTGATCGGTTTGTTGTTTTTCATTCTGTAAAGCAGACCTCGGCTGATATGATAAATATTTATGAGTTTGTAGGTTGATATATTTTTTTCTTTCAGTGTCCGATAAAACGGTTCGTAAGAAATCATTGGCAGCACCTCAATAATATTTTATTTTATACCTTATATATTGACAATTGCTAATATATAGGGTATACTCTATATATTAGTAATATTGTTGCCAAACAGCATCAACTCCTGACACGACGCAGTTGGAGAAAGACGGACGAAAGTCCGAAAGCACGGGAGCCGTATGAAACGGTTTCCGCGCTTTCGGCATTGCCCTATACTATCTGTTGTCGTTTATTTTATTAAAAATCCAACGGCGCAGCCGTTCCGTAATTCTGTATTCCTCATAAAAAGCCGCGTCGCTGTTTTACGTCTTTTTCCTGTTCCCGTATCCTTTTTCCTTGAATTCCTGCTTTAGCTGCCGAGGCGGTTTGCGTTCAATTCTCGTCAATCCAAATCAGAAATTTGTAGGATTTTTCTCTTTGGAATCGTATAATAAACGAAAGGTGCGATATGTGCGCTGACATGGCAGATTTTATATTGAATCCTTCGGCACTCTGTGCTAAAATGAATCACGGTGATAGTATGATTAAGGATTTTCTTGAAACCGGACAGGTCGTGGGCACCCATGGCGTGCGGGGCGAACTGCGGGTGCAGCCCTGGTGCGACAGCCCCGATTTTTTAAAAAAATTCAAAACGCTGTATTTTGACGACAAAGGGGAAAACGCTGTTAAGGTGCTTTCAGCCAGGCCCCACGGCAATGTGGTGCTGATGGTGCTGGAGGGTTGCGATACCATGGAAAAGGCGCAGGCGATGCGCGGGAAAGTGCTGTATCTGCGCCGTGCCGACGCGCATTTGCCTGCGGGAGAGTATTTTATTGACGAATTGTGCGGCTGCGCGGTGTTTGATGCAGATACCGGCGCGCGGTACGGGACGATCTCCGAGGTTTCCGCTACCGGCGCAAACGACGTCTGGCATATTGTAAAGGACGGGCAGGAATATCTGATGCCCGCCGTAAAATCAATGATCGTCAGCGTGGACGTGGCGCAGGACAAAGTCACCGTTCGTCCGATCCGGGGTATTTTTGACGAGGCGGAACATGCGGATTGATATTTTGACTCTTTTTCCGGAGATGTGCCGAGCCGTCTATACCGAGAGTATTCTCGGCAGAGCGGCGGAAAAAGGGATTTTGACCATCGAAAGCACGAATATCCGGGACTACGCCAATAATAAACATAACCGGGTGGACGACGCGCCCTACGGCGGCGGCGCGGGCATGCTGATGCTGGCGGAGCCGATCTTCGCCTGTTTTTCCGCGTTGTGCGACAGGCTGCACACCCGTCCGCATCTGATTTTTATGTCTCCGAAAGGTAATGTTCTGACGCAGGCGCGCGCCAAGGAACTGGCGCAGTTGGAAAATATCGCAATCCTTTGCGGGCATTATGAGGGCGTGGATCAGCGTGTGCTTGACGAGCTGGTGGACGAGGAGATCTCCATAGGGGATTACGTTTTGACAGGCGGTGAGCTGCCCGCGCTGGTGCTGACGGATTGTATCGCCCGTATGCTGGACGGTACCCTTTCCGGCGAGGAGGCGAAAAGTGTCGAGAGCCATTACGACGGGCTGCTGGAATTCCCCCAGTACACGCGGCCGCCGGTTTGGCATGACCGTGCAGTGCCCGACGTATTACTGTCGGGGCACCACGCGAATATCGATCTCTGGCGGCGGCAGCAGTCGCTGAAGGAGACCTATGAAAAGCGTCCGGATATGTTTGAAAAAATCGAATTATCGCCAAAAGATAAAAAATTTATGGAAACGCTGAAAAAAGACTGATCCGCGGCAGAGGATAAAAATAAAGAAAAAATTACATTTTGTCGGATTATGTTGTTTTTCGTCGGAATTATGATATTATATAGGTATGTTTATAGTGGGAGATATTGGGAATGACAAACAGAAAAAGAAAAAGGGGCTGGCATTTTCGCAAGGAATTTGTCGCCGGTTGTATCATTATTGTGCTGCTGACTATCGCGATCTTTGTTGCGTCCGCATTTAAGACCGCCCAAAGAAAGCAGACCAAAACACCCGCGCCGCTGGACAATATTGCGTCGCACACAGAGGAAGAAAAAACAACCCTGCCGCCGCAGACTGTGCCGGTCGCGTCGATCGCGAATCCGACGGTAAGCGACGACGATAAGGTCATTTATCTGACCTTTGACGACGGCCCGACCGCGAATACAAAAAACATTCTCGACGTGCTGGATAGATACGGAATCAAGGCGACATTTTTTGTGATTCACACTTATGACGGCTGCGAGGCGCAGATCAAGGAGATTTATGACCGCGGGCAGCAGCTGGCGCTGCATTCTTATACCCATGACTATTCGATCTATCGGTCGATGGATACCTATTTCGACGATTTGAACAAAATCTCCGACCTGGTATATAATGCTACAGGGTACCGTTCGATGCTGGTGCGTTTCCCCGGCGGTACCAGCAATACCATCAGCCGCGATTACTGCGACGGAATTATGTCCGCCCTTGCGGAGGAGCTGCCGCGACGGGGTTACCAGTACTTTGACTGGGACTGGGATTCCACCGACGCCAGCGGCAACCGGCGGGACGTGGACGTGATCGTGGACAACGCCACCGACGCGATCGATTACGGCGACAACCACGTCATTTTGCTGATGCATGACGCCGCCGCAAAGACCACCACCGTGGAGGCATTGCCGCAGATCATCGAGGCATACAGAGATGCCGGATACCGGTTTGACGTGCTGTCTCTTACCTCCTATACTTATCACCACAACCCTAATAACTGAACCGTAAATCCCCGGACAGGAGAAATTTTCCTGCCAAAAAACAGGTAAAAATTCTGTTAAATCTGCACAAATCAAAGTTCTTAAAATTCAAAGGATTTATGACGGTAAATGAAATGTTGAAAATTGTAATTTACTCGCTCCGAAATTGTTGACACTTTTCATTTTTGTGCTATAATTAAAGCCACGAAAACCTCAGTATTTTAGTTTGGTTGGGAGAGAATAGAATGTTCGTTAAAGATGTTGTCGTACAGAATCAGGTAGGACTTCATGCGCGTCCCGCAACTTTCTTTATTCAGAAAGCAAATGAGTTCAAGTCCACGATTTGGGTGGAAAAGGAAGAACGCCGCGTGAACGCGAAGAGCCTTCTCGGCGTACTTTCCCTCGGTATTATGGGCGGCGCGAGAATCCGTATCATCGCGGAGGGTTCCGACGAGGAAGAGGCAGTCAACGCTATTGCCGACCTTGTTGACAGCGGTTTCGCTGAATAATTCGGAATATAACCAACGGTAGCAAGCGTGTCGGCAGGCAATGTCGATACGCTTTTGTTTTGGTAAAAAAATCCTGCTTGCGCGGGCGCGGAGGTGTCTTTCTGTGAATCCGAAACTTAAACAATTACGGGAAAAGGCGATGCGCCTGCCCTTAACGCCCGGCGTTTATATTATGAAAAACAAGCAGGGCGAGATCATCTATATCGGCAAGGCAAAGGCGCTGAAAAACCGCGTCAGCCAGTATTTCGGCTCCGACCGCAACCATGCGATCAAGGTGCGCAAGATGGTCGAGAATGTGGACGATTTTGACTATATTCTCGTCGGCAGCGAGTTCGAGGCGCTGGTGCTGGAGTGCAGCCTCATCAAGCAGCATACCCCGAAATATAATATTCTTTTAAAGGACGATAAAGGCTATTCCTATATCCGCGTGGCGGGGACGGACTGGCCCGTCATCTCTGCGGTGCTGCAAAAATACGACGATGGGGCGGACTATATCGGCCCCTACATGAGCATCGCCTCGGTGAAAAATACCGTGGAGCAGGCGAATACGGTGTTTCGTCTGCCCACCTGCGGCAAGACGTTCCCCTGCCGGACGCAGCGGCCGTGCCTGAACTATTATATCAAGCTCTGCGACGCGCCCTGCGCGGGGAAAATTTCGCAGACGGAATATAAAAAGAACGCCGACGCGGCGCTGGATTTCATTCGCGGCGGCAGCCGGGAGATGCTGAAGCGGCTGAACGCCGAGATGCAGGCGGCGGCGGAACGGCTGGATTTTGAGCGCGCGGCAAAGCTGCGCGACCGTATCCGTGGGATCGAAAAGATTAACGAAAAACAGGTGGTCGTTACCGATAATGATGCGGAATGCGACGTGTTTGCCGTTGCCGAGGGTCCCGACAAATGCTGCCTGAACGTGCTGCGATTCCGCGCGGGCAGGCTGGTGGACAGCGAATATTTCTATTTTGAATTATCCGATACGTTGGAAAATGCGAAAAAGGAGCTGCTGACCTCGTACTATTCCCTGCGCGGGGAGATCCCGTCGAACGTGATCGTCCTGGGCGCGCTCGCCGATCAGGTGCTGCTGGAGCAGTGGCTGACGGAAAAGCGCGGCAAAAAGGTGAAAATAAGCGTGCCGCAGCGGGGCGAAAAGCTTCGGCTTGCCGAGATGTGCCGAAAAAACGCGGCTGAAAAGCTGTTCCAGCGGCAGGGCAGAGTCTCCAAGGACAACGCCGCGCTGGAGGAGCTGCGGGAGCTGCTGGGGCTGAAAGCGTACCCCGATTATATCGAATCCTACGATATTTCCCATACGGCGGGCAGTGACAACGTCGCCGGTATGGTGGTGTTCAAAAACGGCAAGCCTTATAAATCCGCGTACCGCAAGTTCGCCATCAAGGGCTTTACCGGGCAGGACGACTACCGCTCCATGGCGGAGGTGCTGGAGCGACGGTTCAACGAATATGAAAAACATAAGGACAGCGGCGAGGGCTTTGGCAAGCTGCCCGATCTGATCCTGCTGGACGGCGGTATCGGACAGGTCAACGCGGTCAAGCCCGTGCTGGCGCGTATGGGGATCCATGTGCCTTTGTTCGGTATGGTCAAGGACGACCGCCACCGCACCCGCGCCATCACCGGCGACGGCGGCGAGATCGAAATCAATTCCAAGCGGGCGGCGTTTACGCTGGTCTCCTCTCTGCAGGACGAGGTGCATCGGTTTTCCATCGGGTACCATCATCAAAAGCACAGCAAAGCCATGTTCCGTCCCGAGCTTTTGGAGATCGAGGGCGTCGGCGAAAAGAAAGCCGCCGCGCTGATGAAGCATTTTAAGACGGTCAAAGCCATCAAGGCGGCGTCGGTAGAGGAGCTGCGCGGCGCGGAAGGCATCAGCGAAAAGCTTGCGGAGAATATCTATAACTTTTACCGGCGAAAGGAATTGGAATAAATGAAGATCAAATCGGTCATTTTCGACCTGGACGGCACGCTGCTCAACACGCTGGACGATCTGCGGGACAGCGTGAATCACGTGCTTGCAGCCCACAGTATGCCCGCGCGTACATTAAGTGAAATCAGGCGGTTTGTGGGCAACGGTATCCCAAAGCTGATCTACAGGGCTGTGTCCGCCGGGACAAGTCCGGCGGAAGCCGAGGCTTGCGTTGCTGAAATGCTGGCGTATTACGCGGCGCACTGCGAGATTAAAACCGCGCCCTATGACGGGATCCTGCCGCTGCTGGACGCGCTGAAAAACGCGGGGATTCGCACCGCGGTCGTGACGAATAAGGATCATACCGCCGCAGCGGAACTGTGCGGGAAAATGTTCGGCGATCGGCTGTCCGCCGTGATCGGCGCCGCGCCGGGGCGCAAATTCAAGCCCGCGCCCGACGGCGTATGGGAGGCGATGCGGCTGATCGACGCCAAGGCGGATTCCACCGTTTATGTCGGGGATTCCGACGTGGATATGCTGACCGCCGCGAACGCGGGATTGCCCGCCGTCGCCGTGCTGTGGGGCTTCCGCGACAGAGACGCGCTGGAACAATTTTCCCCCTTTGCGGTATGTGAAAACGCGGAGGATTTGCGGAAAATTGTGCTGTAAATTCTGATTTATCGCAAAGCGATAAATCAGAATTTAGGTAAAAGGTAGGAGGGAAGAGGTAGGAGGTTCGGAAATCGCTGCGCGATTTGGATTTTAAGACAAATTGGCGGAAACGGGTAGCACGGCGCACTGCGAGACGGTCAGGGACATTGTCGCCTTGCTCGCTTGGAGCGCTTCGCAATGCTCTGTGTCCCTTCCTGCAAATGCACCGCCTGCCCCGTCCGCCGGACGCGGCGGCACATTTGCCA
>JAFVBH010000062.1 GCA_017480115.1 Clostridia bacterium | reverse complement strand
TTTATCATAGCCTTTCCGCTATGCTCTTTGATTCAACACATTCAGGTCTGTTTGTTAAGTGTCTGTTAACTTTATGTTCAGCCCCTTGACTGGAGACCTTACATAACAGGGACGGCCATTGACTGTCGAAACTAAAAATATGCCGGTGGCATATTTTAGTTCCGACCGAAGCGGCTATGCCGCGAGGGCTCTTTTCCGGTACCCCGCATAAGCTCAACGGATGCCCACTGGGCATCCCTACAGGAGCGCGGGACGTTCTTCCTGCAATAAATTAGAATTTAATGAATGATGAGTAGTGAATGATGAATGATTTCGGTGCGGTTGCAAACAACCGCCATGACAGATGATTATAAGCGAAACGTATTCTATCGTGTTTGTTTTTGATAAAAACCTAATAAATATTCGCAATGTTTGCTCTGTTTTCTATGATCGGGTACGGGCGGAGCCCGTCCGCAATTATTCATTATTCATTTTTAATTTTTTATTTCAGATTTAGCTGCTGCGCAGCTAAATCTGAATTTTTACGTTTCAATAAACTTTTTGATTTCCGCGGCGTCGCCGTAACCTTTCCAATATAATTTATGCAGGACGCTTTTGTCCTTGGACAGGGTTTTCAGTTCGCCGATATCGTCGGGCGCGATAATCAGTACCTTCCCCTCTTTTTCCAGCCGCTTCGCCGCTTCGACGCTCTGTAAATACAGGTCGTTGCATGCGGCAACTTTTTTTGCCGACGCGGGATATTTGTTTTGCAGAATTTTACCCGCCAGCGCATTTCTCTTATTGCTGATCTCCGCGTCTCTGGGCTTTGTCAGAATCACGACGACCTTGTCGCAGCCCATGGCAAAGGCGCGCCTGAGGGGAACGGGGTCGCTGATGCCGCCGTCGTAGTAGGGCGTGCCGTTCACGGTATAGGGGCGGCAGACCACGGGTACGCAGCAAGACGCTTTGAAGAACCAGTAATCGTCCTTTTTAAGGTCTTTTTTATTCAGATATACGGGCTCGCCGGTGTTTGCGTCGGTGGTCACCACGTCAAAATTCACCGGGGACGCCGCCAGCGCGTCGTAATCCAGCGGATAATCCCCGTCGGTGTTGCTCAGCGTGCCGTAAATATAATCCAAGCTGAGGTAGGAGCCGGTTTTCAGCAGGTTTCCCGCGCTCATATATTCTTTGCGAAACGAGTAGTCTGTATAAAACACGTAATTTCTTCCCCGCTGTCCGGCGGTGTACGCCGCCGCATTGGCGCTGCCCGCAGATACGCCGATCACATAATCAAATATGATCCCGTCGTCCAGACAGCGGTCAAACACGCCCGCGCCGTAAATGCCTCTGGTGCCGCCGCCCACGTCTACGATCCCGATCATTGCGATTCCCTCCGATTTGAAAAAATTAATAATGCTATTATGCCATATATTAAAAATAAAATCAACGGTTGTCGGGGAAAAATTGGATTCTGCTTGCGAGTCCGGGCAATAAAAGCGGAATATATCGCTTATTTTGTGGTTCTGAAGGGACAATGACCACAAGATGGGGGATAAAAATTTTTCGTCATTTTTACAGAAAATTTTTTCAGAAAACTGTTGCTTTTTACAAAATGTTGTGATATACTATCCCAGTATCTTATTGGGTAAGGGATACCTATGCCCATTTGGATACGATATGCGATGATGCGGAAGGTGGCTGCACTTGATGCAGGAAATTTCCGCGGAGTATGTCCGATTTTAAACCGGGCGAACCTTAGTAAGCAGGGATTCCCTGCCCCTTTACGGGGGATTCTGCGCTTGCTGACGATATTTTTCGTTCCGGAGAGCCGAATGTTTTCCGGTTTTTTAAACGGGAGCATTTAAACACCCGGAGCAGTGTCGAAAAAATATCGGCATGCCCGCCAATCTTTTTAAGGAGGCAGCAAACAATGGCAGTAAAGGACAAAATCAGAATCAGACTTAAGGGTTACGATCACAACCTCGTCGACAAGGCGTCGGAAATGATCGTCGAGACCGCAAAGCGCACAGGCGCGCAGATCTCGGGTCCCGTACCGCTCCCCACGGAGAGAGAGATTGTCACGATCCTCCGCGCTGTGCATAAGTACAAGGATTCCCGCGAGCAGTTCGAGCAGAGAACCCATAAGAGACTGATCGACATTCTGAAGCCCTCGAACAAGACGGTTGAGGCGCTGCGGAATCTTGAACTTCCCGCCGGTGTAGATATAGAGATCAAGCTTTGATCGCTATACCTATTATATATAGTAGGCATACATCGCAGGTCAAGTTGACGGAAGGTCAACCAATAATCTGACAGGAGGAAATTTTCAGATGAAGAAAGCAATCATCGGAAAGAAGATCGGCATGACACAGATCTTTGACGAAAAGGGCAATGTGATCCCCGTTACCGTCATCGAAGCCGGTCCCTGCACGGTCGTGCAGAAGAAAACAGTCGGAACCGACGGCTATGAAGCTGTACAGGTAGGCTACGGCGACGTGAAAATTCAGCGCGTCAACAAGCCCCTGACCGGTCACTTCAAGAAGGCCGACGTCGCTCCGAAGAAGTATCTCAAGGAATTCAGACTTGAGGACATGTCCGCTCTTGAGGTCGGCGCAATCATCAAGGCCGACGCTTTTGCCGCCGGTGACGCTGTAGACGTCCACGGCACCAGCAAGGGTAAGGGCACAGCCGGTGCCATCAAGAGATGGAACCATTCCAGATTGAAAGAGTCTCACGGTACAGGCCCCGTCGCAAGACATGCCGGTTCCCTCGGCGCCTGCTCCAGCCCCTCCAGAGTTTTCAAGGGCATGAAGGGCGCAGGTCATCTGGGCGCGGAGAAAGTCACCGTTCAGAATCTCACAGTCGTCAAGGTCGATGCAGAGAACAATCTGCTTGCCATTAAGGGCGCCGTTCCCGGTCCCCGCGGCGGTATTGTCGTTGTATCGAATACAGTTAAGAAAGCGTAAGGGAGGAAACATAAATGCCTAATATCGCAGTTCTCAATACGGCAGGCGAAAAGGTTTCGGATCTTGAGCTTAACGAATCCGTATTCTCTATTGAGCCCAGCACCTCCGCTATGCATCTTGTCGTCGTTAATTACCTTGCCAATCAGCGTCAGGGCACACAGTCCACCAAGACCCGCGCTGAGGTTTCCGGCGGCGGCAGAAAGCCCTGGAGACAGAAGGGCACCGGTCGCGCAAGACAGGGTTCCACCCGTTCGCCCCAGTGGTATCACGGCGGTATCGCGCTCGGTCCCAAGCCCCGCGCCTACGGCTTCTCCATCAACAAGAAGGTCAAGAGACTTGCTCTGAAGTCCGCGCTTTCCACCAAGGTTGCGGCGGAAGAGATGCTCGTTCTCGATTCTCTGACGCTTGACGAGATCAAGACCAAGGAGATCGTTAAGGTTCTCAGCGCTGTCAAGGCAGGCAAGAAGGCGCTCATCGTCCTTCCCGAGCCGGATGAGAAGGTCATTCTCAGCGCGAGAAACATTCCCGGCGTCAAGACCACGTTCGCCGGTTCACTGAACGTCTACGACATTCTGAACAGCGACACGCTCGTAGTTCTCAAGGACGCCGTAGCAAAGATCGAGGAGGTATATGCATGAAACAGGCACAGGACATTATCCTTCGTCCGGTGATCACGGAAGAAACCATGGCTGCTTCCGGGCTGAAGAAGTATACTTTCCTTGTTGCGAAGGACGCCAACAAGATCGAGATCGCGCAGGCGGTGGAAGCTCTGTTTGACGTAAAGGTTGCAAAGGTCAACACTTTGAATGTTAAGGGTCACCTTCGCCGTTACGGCCGTTTTGAAGGGTATCTTCCCTCCAAGAAAAAAGCGGTTGTTACACTGACCGAGGATTCCAAGACAATCGAATTCTTCGACGGCTTACTGTAAGCGCTTTGCCGCCCGTGCATGAGATGATGTATGGCCAAAGCCGGGCCGCTAAATCTCCAAGGCAGAGCGGGACAACAAACGCTTGCAATCCAATATAAGGCTGAAAGCCTAATCTAAAGAAAGGCGAGTGACATCAGATGTCAATCAAAGTCTACAAACCGACAACCAACGGCAGACGTAACATGTCGGTTATTGACTACTCCGGACTGTCCAAGGTCGCGCCCGAAAGAAGCCTTCTTGCGCCTCTTTCCAAGCACGCCGGCCGCAACAGCTACGGCAGAATCACCGTTCGCCATCACGGCGGCGGCAACCGCAGAAAGTACCGTGTGATCGACTTTAAGAGAGATAAGATCGGTACCGCAGAGGTAAAAACCATTGAGTACGATCCCAACCGCAGCGCTTTTATTGCGTTGGTTGAGTACACGGACGGCGTAAAGAGCTACATCATCGCTCCCGCAGAGCTGAAGGTCGGCGACAAGATCGAATCCGGTCCCGACGCTGATATTAAGCCCGGCAACGCCCTGCCCCTTTCCAATATTCCCACCGGTACGTTTATCCACAATGTCGAGCTGTATCCCGGCAGAGGCGGCCAGCTGGCAAGAGCGGCAGGCAACGCTGCGCAGCTGATGGCGAAAGAGAATGGCCTTGCCCTTCTCAGACTGCCCTCCGGCGAGCTTCGTAACGTCTCCGCAGACTGCATCGCGACCGTCGGTCAGGTCAGCAACCTCGACCATGAGAACGTCAAGATCGGTAAAGCCGGCCGTACCCGCCATTTGGGCACCCGTCCGACCGTCCGCGGCTCCGTCATGAACCCGAACGATCACCCCCACGGCGGTGGTGAGGGTAAGTCCCCCATCGGTCGTCCCGGCCCTGTGACCCCCTGGGGCAAGCCCGCGCTGGGTTACAAGACCCGCAGCAAGCACAACCGTTCCGACAAGCTGATTGTAAAGCGTCGTAACGCGAAATAAGTCGGGAAAGGAGTCAATTACATGAGCAGAAGCATTAAGAAAGGCCCTTATGTGCAGCCCAAGCTGCTCGCAAGAGTCGAAGCTATGAACAAGACCGGCGAGAAAGTCGTTCTTAAAACCTGGAGCCGCAGCTCTACGATTTTCCCGGACTTTGTAGGTCATACATTCGCAGTGCATGACGGCAGGAAGCATGTTCCGGTTTATGTTACCGAGGATATGGTCGGCCACAAGCTCGGCGAGTTTGCACCCACCAGAACATTCAAAGGCCATGCCGGTTCCAAGACCACCGGCGGCAGATAACCGGTCGAAAGGAGTGTAATACATGAGAGCAACGGCGAAAGCGACTTTTGTTAGAGTCGCCCCCCGTAAGGTCCAGATCGTTCTTGACCTTATCCGGAATAAACCTGTTGATGAAGCTATGGCGATTCTCAAATTCACACCCAAGGCCGCGTGTGAACCGCTTCAGAAACTTCTCAAGTCCGCGATGGCGAATGCGGAAAACAACAATGATATGGACCTGGCTAACAGCTACGTTGCGGAGTGCCGCGTAGATCAGGGCCCCACACTGAAAAGAATCAGACCCAGAGACAAGGGCCGTGCGTACAGAATCAATAAGAAAACGTCGCACATCACACTTGTCCTTGCTGAGAAGGAATAACGGGAGAGGAGGAATACTATGGGACAGAAAGTCAATCCTACCGGTCTTCGTATCGGTGTTATCAAAGATTGGGAATCTCGCTGGTATGCGGATAAGACGGATTTCGGCAATACGCTGATCTCCGACAACAAGCTTCGCACCTACCTGCTCAAGACCCTTGCGCCCGCAGGCGTACCGAAGGTCGAGATCGAGCGCGATCCCAAGAGAGTTCGCATCAATATTCATTGCTCCAAGCCGGGTATGGTCATCGGTAAGGGCGGCAGCGAGATCGAGAAGCTGAAAGCGACCTGCAAGAAGCTCCTCGGCGGCGACAAGGATGTTTATATCAACATCATCGAGATCAAGCAGCCCGACCTGAACGCGCAGCTCGTGGCAAGAAACATCGCAGATCAGCTTGAAAAGCGCGTTTCCTTCAGAAGAGCCGTCAAGCAGGCGATCGGCAGAACCATGAGACTTGGCGCAAGAGGTATTAAGATTCAGGTCAGCGGCAGACTCGGCGGCGCCGAAATCGCCCGCAGCGAATCCTATCACGAAGGTACCATTCCTCTTCAGACGATCCGTGCTGACATTGATTACGGCTTCACGGAGGCGCATACCACTTACGGCCGCCTGGGCGTTAAGGTTTGGGTTTACAGAGGCGAGGTTCTTCATGATACCCGCAGAACAAATTCACGCAGAAGGGAGAGAGCCTAATGTTACTGCCTAAGAGAGTGAAATACCGCAGAGTTCAGAGGGGCCGTCTTAAGGGACAGGCCAGCAGGGGCAACAAGATCACCTACGGTCAGTTCGGCCTCCAGGCTCTTGAGCCCGCGTGGATCACTTCCAATCAGATCGAGGCCGCCCGTGTCGCCATGACGCGTTACACCAAGAGAGGCGGTAAGGTCTGGATCAAGATTTTCCCCGACAAGCCCATCACCGAGAAGCCCGCTGAAACCCGCATGGGTTCCGGTAAAGGTTCTCCCGAGTACTGGGTTGCTGTCGTTAAGCCCGGCAGAATCATGTTTGAGATCGCCGGAGTTGATGAGGCTGTTGCCCGCGAGGCGCTGCGTCTTGCCGCCAACAAGCTGCCCATCAAGTGCAAATTTGTAAATAAGGATGAACAGGGTGGTGAGCAGTAATGAAAGCCAGTGAAATCAGAAAAATGACTTCCGAGGAGTTGGATGCTAAGCTCCTTGAGCTTAAAGATGAGCTTTTCAAACTGCGCTTCCAGCAGACCATCAACCAGCTCGACAACCCGATGCGCATCAAGACCGTTAAGAAAGACATCGCCAGAATCAAGACAGTTCAGCGCGACATCGAGCTTAACGGCGCCGAAGCGTAAGGCAAGGGAGGACAGCATCAATGGAAAGAAATTTAAGAAAGACCCGTGTGGGCATTGTATCCAGCGATAAGATGGATAAGACGGTTGTCGTCTCTGTGAAGGACCGTGTCAGACACCCTCTTTACAAGAAGATCGTCAATAAGACCATCAAGCTCAAGGCTCACGACGAGAAGAACGAATGCGGCATCGGTGACCGTGTTCGCGTGATGGAGACCCGCCCCCTGTCCAAGGACAAGAGATGGCGTGTCGTTGAGATCATCGAGAAGGCGAAATAAGGAGGCAATACCGTGATACAGCAGCAAACTTTGCTGAAGGTTGCCGACAATACCGGTGCTAAGGAAATCATGTGCATCCGCGTACTCGGCGGCTCAGGCAGAAAATATGCCAATATCGGCGATGTGATCGTAGCTTCCGTCAAAAAAGCTACACCCGGCGGCGTTGTGAAAAAAGGCGATGTTGTCAAAGCGGTCGTTGTCCGTTCGGCAACCGGTGTTCGCCGCAACGACGGCACCTATATCCGTTTTGATGAGAACGCGGCCGTTATTATCGGTAACGATAAATCTCCCAAGGGTACCCGTATTTTCGGACCTGTAGCGAGAGAGCTTCGCGAGAAGGAATACCTCAAGATTCTTTCCCTCGCTCCGGAAGTACTTTAATGGAGGGACGAGAATATGAGTAAAGTACATGTGAAGACCGGCGATACCGTCGTTGTGATCAACGGCAAGGATCGCGGCAAAAGAGGAAAAGTCATGCAGGTCAGCCCTGCCGAGGGTAAGGTCATTGTTGAGGGCGTTAACATTGTTACAAAGCATGTGAAGCCCCGCAAGATGGGCGAGGCCGGCGGTCTGATCAAGGCGGAAGCGGCGCTCTATGCCGACAAGGTGCAGCTTGTCTGCCCAAAGTGCGGCAAGCCCACCAGAGTGGGTCACATCATTGAGGACGGCAAAAAGTCCCGCGCCTGCAAAAAGTGCGGCGCACACTTTGAATAAGGAGGAGCATTGAATTATGGCAAGACTGAAAGATTACTATAAGAACGAAGTTGCTCCCGCCCTTATGAAGAAGTTTGGTTATAAGAGCGTTATGCAGATCCCGAAGCTCGACAAGATCGTGATCAACGTCGGCTGCGGCGAGGCCAGAGAGAACCCCAAGGCGATCGAGGCCGTCTGTCACGACATCGGTCTTATCACCGGTCAGAAGCCCGTTGTCTGCAATGCGAAAAAGTCCGTCGCGAACTTCAAGCTTCGTGAAGGTATGCCCAACGGCGTTAAGGTTACGCTTCGCGGCGAGAAGATGTATGAGTTTGTAGACAGATTCTTCAATCTCGCGCTTCCCCGTGTGCGTGACTTCCGCGGCATCAATCCCAACTCCTTTGACGGCAGAGGCAACTACGCCATGGGCGTCAGAGAGCAGTTGATCTTCCCGGAGATCGAGTACGATAAGGTTGACAAGGTACGCGGCATGGATATTTGCTTCGTCACCACGGCAGCGACCGACGAGGAAGCAAAAGAGCTGCTCACTCTCATGGGCGCGCCGTTCGCAAAGTAAGACAGGAGGTTAAGTAAATGGCCAAGACTTCAATGAAAGTGAAACAGGCGAGACCTGCGAAATTTTCTACCCGTGAATACAACAGATGTAAGATCTGCGGCAGGCCCCACGCTTACCTTCGTAAGTACGGCGTATGTCGCATCTGCTTCAGAGAGCTGGCGCATAAGGGCCAGATCCCCGGAGTCAAGAAAGCAAGCTGGTAATAGGCTTTAGAAGGAGGTTAACGGCATGCAGATTACTGATTCCATCGGTGATATGCTCACCAGAATTCGTAATGCCAACGCGGCAAAACACGATACGGTCAGCATCCCCGCTTCCAACATGAAAAAGGCTATTGCCCAGATTCTTGTTGACGAAGGATACGTAAAAAGCTTTAAAGTTATTGAGGACGGCAAACAGGGCATTATCGAAGTTGCTCTGAAGTACGGTCCCAACAAGTCCCGTGTGATCATGGGCATTCGCAGAGTTTCCAAGCCCGGTCTGCGTATCTATGCTGACGTTGAGAATATGCCCAAGGTTATGAACGGCCTCGGCGTTGCAATTCTCTCGACGTCCAAGGGCGTTATGACAGACAAGGCCGCCCGCAAGGCAAATGTCGGCGGCGAAGTTCTCGCATTCGTTTGGTAAGGAGGTAAACAGGAATGTCACGTATAGGCAGAAAGCCCATCGCCGTTCCGGCAGGTGTTGAAGTTTCTATCGACGGCAGCACCGTTACCGCAAAAGGCCCCCAGGGGACCCTTACCGGAACGTTTAACAGCAAAATGAACATTGCGCTTGACGCAGGGCACATCACTGTTACCCGCCCCGATGACACCAGCGCAAACAAGGCGCTGCACGGTTTGACCCGTACCCTCGTTTCCAATATGGTAGAGGGCGTTGCGCACGGCTTCAAGAAGGAGCTGGAGATCAACGGTATCGGTTATCGTGCGGAGCTGAAGGGCAGCGAGCTGATCCTCACCGTCGGTTATTCCCACAAGGTCAACCTTGTAGCGCCCGACGACATCAAGCTTGAGGTTCCCTCGCCCAATAAGATTATCGTTTCCGGTCCGGATAAGCAGAAGGTCGGCCAGTTTGCCGCAGAGATTCGCGGCGTTCGTCCGCCTGAGCCTTACAAAGGAAAGGGCATCAAGTATGTTGATGAACACATCCGCCGTAAGGAAGGCAAGGCCGGCAAGGGCAAATAAGTAAAAGGAGTGATTTGAAATGGTCAACAGAACGGACAGCAATAAAGCAAGAGTTAAGCGCCATCAGAGAGTCCGCAATAAGATCAGCGGTACTCCGGAGCGTCCGCGTCTTTCCGTATATCGTTCCCTTAAGCATATTTACGCCCAGCTGATCGATGATGTCAACGGTGTTACGCTTGCAAGCGCCTCCACCGTTGAGAAGGATTTCGCCGACTACGGCGGAAACAAGGACGCAGCCGCCAAGGTTGGCAAATTGTTAGCAGAACGCGCAACGGCAAAGGGCATCGAGAACATTGTCTTTGACCGCGGCGGTTATATCTATCACGGCCGTGTACAGAGCCTGGCCGAAGGCGCCCGTGAGGGCGGCCTCAAGTTCTGAGAAAAGGAGGAATACTTTTGGCTAAGTTTGATACACAGAAGAGAGACGACGAGTTCCAGGAGAGAGTCGTTCATATCAATCGTGTTGCTAAGACCGTAAAGGGCGGCCGTATCTTCAAGTTCGCCGCGCTCGTTGTTGTCGGCGACGGCAAGGGTACTGTAGGTTTCGGTCTCGGTAAGTCCGGCGAAGTGCCCGACGCGATCCGTAAGGGCATCGAGGATGCGAAAAAGAACCTTGTGAAGGTTGCGCTGAAGGGTAACACCATTCCCCATGAAGTTCTCGGTAAATTCGGCGCAGGTTCCGTGCTGCTGAAGCCCGCCGCTCCCGGTACCGGCGTTATCGCTGGCGGCGCGGTGCGTGACGTGCTTGAGGCCGCAGGTGTGAAGGACGTTCGCGCAAAGGCGCTTCGTTCCAACAACCCCTGCAACGTCCTACGCGCGACCATGAACGGTTTGCTCCAGCTGCGTAACGCTGAGGAAGTCGCAGCAATCAGAGATAAGTCCGTGAAAGAAATTACAGAGTAAGGAGTGTGTGAAATGGCAGATTTAAAGGTTAAACTCGTAAAGAGCCTGATCGGCAGCAAGAAAGACCAGATCGCCACCGCTTATGCACTCGGTCTTCGTAAAATCGGCGATGTCTCGGTACAGCCGGACAACGCACAGACACGCGGTAAAATCAATAAAATCGTTCATCTGCTTCAGGTAGAGGAATAAGGAAAGGATGGGTAGTATGAAACTGCACGAGTTGGCACCTGCCGCAGGCTCCAAAAAGGATGTCAAGAGAGTCGGCAGAGGCCCCGCGTCCGGTCAGGGTAAGACTGCCGGTAAGGGTCACAAGGGACAGAAAGCACGTGCCGGCAGAGGGCCCCGTCCGGGCTTTGAAGGCGGCCAGATGCCCCTTCAGAGACGTGTTCCCAAGAGAGGTTTCAACAATATTTTCGCTAAGGAGATCGCGATCGTCAATCTCGCGGATCTGGACGCGCGCTTTGCTGACGGCGATGTTGTTGACGTCGCTGCTCTCATTGAGGCAGGTCTTGTAAAGAAAGAGCTTGACGGTGTTAAGGTTCTCGGCAACGGCGAACTTACCAAGAAGCTCACTGTGAAAGTAAATGCTTTTTCCGCCTCGGCCAAGGAAAAGATCGAGGCAGCCGGCGGCACAGCGGAAGTTATCTGATTTTTGACTTCCGGTAAAGCCGGAAACAGGAAGGAGCGTGTGAAACATGTTACAAACATTAAAAAACGCATGGAAAGTTCCCGATCTGCGTAAAAAAATCCTTTTTACGGCGTTGATCATTTTCATCTTCAGATTGGGCGCTAACATTCCGGTACCGTTCCTTGAGATTGGTGAAACAGGATTGTTTGATGCAAATTCCGGAAACACCTTTATGTCTTATCTCACGATGATGACCGGTGAAGCGTTTAACTACGGTACATTGTTTGCAATGTCCATCACCCCGTACATCAACTCTTCAATTATCATTCAGCTTCTTACGGTTGCGATTCCCGCCCTCGAAAGACTGTCGAAGGAAGGCGAGGAGGGCAGAAAGAAGATCTCCGCCATTACCCGTTACACTGCCATCGGCCTTGCGCTGATCCAGAGTACCGCGTACTTCCTTTATATCAGAAGCGGCGGCTATCTTTCCACCGATGCCAGCGGCGCCGCATACACGGGCTTTTGGGCTGTGTTCCAGGCGTTGGTTGTTATCCTCATCCTCACGGCAGGCAGCTGCCTTGTCATGTGGCTGGGCGAGCAGATCAACGTCAAGGGCATCGGCAACGGTATCTCCATGATCCTGTTCGCGGGTATCATTTCGAGAATCCCTGTCACCGTGACCCTCATGTATCAGCATTTCCAGCAGAGAGGCGTTAACCTTGTGGTGATTCCCCTCGCCGCGGTCGTTATGCTGCTCATGATCCCGTATATCGTATGGATGGATAACGCCGAGCAGCGTATTCCCGTACAGTATGCAAAGAGAGTTGTCGGCAGAAAGATGTACGGCGGTCAGAACTCCTACATTCCCATTAAGGTGAATATGTCGGGCGTTCTTCCCATCATTTTCGCGAGCTCGATCCTCTCGATCCCGCCCACGATCAATATGTTCGTCCGTGCGAGCGAGGAGAGTCATCCCGCGCTCTACAAGTGGCTGTTCCACCCCTTTGAGCAGACGCACTGGGTTTATGGAATCATCTATTTCGTGCTCATTATTTTCTTTGCTTACTTCTATTCGGCAATTCAGTACAACCCCGTAGAGATGGCAAACAACCTGCGCAAAAACGGCGGCACGGTTCCCTTTGTCCGTCCCGGCAAACCCACCTCGGATTATATCGCGAAGATTATTTCCAAGATCGTGCTGCTGGGGGCGCTTCTGCTGAGTGTGGTTGCACTGTTCCCGATCGTATTCTCTCAGATCGCTACGCTTATCGGCGCGGATGCCTCCGGTATCTCCATGGGCGGCACGTCGGTCATCATCGTGGTCGGTGTTGCGCTTGAAACCGTAAGACAGCTTGAGAGCCAGATGATGATGCGCCATTACAAGGGCTTCCTTGATTAAGGCGGTGCCGGATGAATATTATTTTTCTCGGCGCCCCCGGCGCGGGTAAAGGTACACAGGCGGAATACGTCAGTGAAAAATATGCGATTCCGTCGGTGTCCACCGGCAACATCATCAGAGCCGCACTGAAGAACGGCACGCCGACGGGGCTTCAGGCGAAAGCCTACATTGAAGCCGGTCAGCTGGTGCCCGACGAAGTGGTGATCGGCATCATAAAAGAGCGTCTGGCAGAGGACGACTGCGCGAATGGCTTTATTCTTGACGGCTTCCCGCGCACGATCCCACAGGCGGAGGCGCTCGACAATATGGGTATCTCCATTGATAAAGTGATCGATATTGAAGTACCGGATGCGGCAATCGTAAAGCGAATGTCCGGACGGCGCGTATGCAAGAGCTGCGGCGCGTCCTATCATACCGAGTACAAAAAACCGGCGCAGGAGGGCGTTTGCAACAACTGCGGCAGCGAACTGGTCATCAGAAGCGATGACGCGCCGGAAACTGTTCTTGAAAGACTGAAGGTCTATCATGCGGAAACCGAACCGCTCAAGGAGTATTATGCCAAAAGCGGGAAGCTTGTGATCGTCGAGGGGCAGGAAGAAGTCAATGACACCAAGGCGCTCGTGGTCAAAGCTTTGGAGGCGTAAGTATGATAGTTCTGAAAACACGCAGAGAAATTGAACTTTTGCGCGAGGCGGGACGAATTTCGGCAGGAGCGCTGAAGATCGCCGGCGAGGCTGTACAGCCCGGCGTATCGACCTGGGAGATCGACGAGATCGCAAGGAAATATATCCTGAAACAGGGCGCGAAACCGAACTTTCTGCACTATAACGGATTCCCCGCGACTGCGTGTATTTCCGTAAACGAAGAAGTCATTCACGGCATACCGAGCAGAAATCGTATCCTTCGCGAAGGTGACATCGTGAGTATCGATCTCGGCGCGGTGCTGCACGGGTATCACGGCGATAACGCCGCAACATTTGCCTGCGGAAAAATTTCCGATGAGGCACAGCGGCTGATCGACACAACGAGAGAATCCCTTTATGTGGGGCTTTCAAAGGCTGTCGGCGGCGGCAGAGTCGGTGATATCGGCGCGGCTGTGAGTGAATATTGCGAATCCCGCGGTTTCGGCGTGGTCAGGGACTTTACCGGCCACGGCGTCGGCAGGAACCTGCATGAGGATCCCGCCGTTCCCAATTACGGGACAGCCGGCAGGGGCGCGCGGCTTCTCCCCGGTATGGTCATCGCCATCGAGCCGATGATCACCGCGGGTACGTACAAGGTCAAGGTTCTGCCCGACGGTTGGACGACCGTCACGCTGGACGGCAAGCTTGCCGCGCACTTTGAGAATACAGTTGCCATCACAGACGGCGCCTGTGACATTCTCACGAAATGCGACTGATGCTTGTATGAATATTATTAAAGGAACAGTAGTTATATCAAAAGCCGGCAGGGACAAAGGCGAATGCCTCGCCGTGATCGGCACGGACGCAGTAAGGCTGCTCGTGTGCAACGGCAAGGACAGACCGCTGGAAAATCCTAAGTCCAAGAATCCCGCCCATATCGAAGTGACAGGCACGGTGCTGCCGCCGGAGGCATTCCGCGGCAATCGGGCGCTGAAAAAAGCCTTGTCGCTTTGCGGCGGAAAAAGTGAGGTACAATAAAATGTCCAAACAGGATATGATTGAAATTGAGGGAACCGTTGTTGAGGCTTTGCCGAACACGAATTTTAAGGTAGAGCTGGAAAACGGCGCCCAGATACTCGCAACGATCTCCGGTAAGCTCAGGATGAATTTCATCAGGATCCTGCCCGGTGATAAAGTAACGATCGAGATGTCACCCTATGATCTTACCCGCGGACGCATTACATGGCGTTCCAAGTGATGTTATCGCAAGATAACAAATAACACACTAAGCAACGAAATTAGGAGGTATTACAATGAAAGTCAGACCTTCTGTAAAGAAAATTTGCGAGAAGTGCAAAATCATCAAGCGCAAGGGAAAAGTCATGGTTATCTGTGAAAATCCCAAGCACAAACAGCGTCAGGGCTGATCCCTGAAAACCGAAATTGGAGGTGCAATTGACAGATGGCACGTATTTCCGGTGTTGATCTTCCCAGAGAGAAAAGAGTCGAAATCGCTCTTACGTATATCTATGGTATAGGTCGTAAAACCGCAGATGACATTATCAAAGCAACAGGCATTGATCCCGACATTAGAGTTAAGGATCTTTCCGAAAATGATGTTTCCAAGCTTCGTGAGTATATCGATCACAACGTAAAGGTCGAAGGTGATCTCAGACGCGAGACCGCGTATGACATCAAGAGACTGATCGAGATCGGCTGCTACCGCGGCGTCAGACATCGTAAGGGACTTCCCGTCAGAGGACAGCGTTCCAAGACCAACGCGCGTACGCGTAAGGGTCCCAAGAAGACAATCGCTAATAAGAAGAAGTAAGGAGGATTTGTATGGCAATCAAAGGTGCTGGTGTTAAGAAGAATACATCCCGCAAGCGCGTTCAGAAAAAGAACGTCGAGCGCGGTGCTGCCCATATTCAGTCCACCTTCAACAACACTATCGTTACCATTACCGATACCCAGGGCAATGCCATTTCATGGGCAAGCGCGGGCGAAATGGGCTTCAGAGGCTCCAGAAAGTCTACGCCCTTTGCCGCGCAGACCGCTGCCGAGACCGCTGCCAAGGCTGCGATCGAGCACGGCATGAAGACGGTTGAGGTTTACATTAAGGGACCCGGCGCGGGTCGTGAGGCTGCGATCAGAGCGCTGCAGACCGCAGGTCTGGACGTCAGCATGATCAAGGACGTGACCCCCATTCCCCATAACGGATGCCGTCCGCCCAAGAGAAGACGCGTCTGATTCTTACAAGGAGGAAAAATTTATGGCAAGAAATATGCAGCCGATCGCGAAGCGCTGCAAGACTCTCGGTGTCTCTCCCGCCGCGATGGGATATGCGAAAAAGAATACGACCCGCAATCCCAAGGGCAATATGAGAAGAAAGCAGTCTGAGTACGCTCGCCAGCTGACTGAAAAGCAGAAGGTTAAGTTCGTTTACGGTATCCTTGAGAAGCAGTTCGCTTCCTACTATGAGAAGGCAGTAAAAATGCCCGGCAAGACAGGCGATAATCTCCTTGTTCTTTGCGAGCGCCGTCTTGACAACGTCGTGTATCATCTCGGCTTTGCCGCGACCCGTCGCCAGGCGCGCCAGCTGGTTGCCCATGGGCATTTTACCGTTGACGGCAAGAAGGTCAACATTCCCTCCTACCAGGTAAAACCCGGTCAGGTTATCGCAGTAAAGGACAGCAGCAAATCTTCCGTACTGTTCTCCAAGCTTACGGGCGAGGACGCTCCCTTTATCGCTGTTCCCGAATGGCTTGAACTCGACAGAAACGAGCTGAAGGGCAAGGTCGTAAGAATGCCCGCCCGCGAGGACGTCGATTTCCCCGTAGAGGAGCACCTTATTGTTGAGCACTATTCCAGATAACAGTGTCCGGCAACAGGCACAAGCTGCCTGATGATATGAAACCAAGGAGGGTTTTGAATGATTGGAATTGAGAAGCCCAAGATAGAATCTGAGAATCTCAACCAGAGCGGCACCAGAGGCAAATTTACGCTGGAACCTCTTGAGAGAGGCTACGGTACCACTCTCGGCAACAGTCTTCGTCGCGTTCTTCTTTCCTCTCTGACGGGCTATGCGATCACCTCGGTGAAGATTGACGGTGTTCTGCATGAGTTTTCCACCATTGAGGGCGTTAAGGAAGACGTCACCGAGATCGTACTGAACCTTAAGGATGTTATCCTCAAGATTTTCGGCAACGGACCGAAGACCATGTATATCGATTGCTCCGGCGAGCGTGTTGTTACCGCCGGCGACATCAAGCATGATTCCGAAGTTGAGATCATCAACCCCGAACAGGTCATAGCAACGCTTAACGCTGATGCTCACCTTAAAATGGAGCTGACGGCGGACATCGGCAGAGGCTACGTTTCCGCGGACAGAAACAAAAAGCTGCTCTCCCTTTCCATTGGTGAGATCGCTGTTGATTCTATTTACACCCCGGTCAACAAGGTCAACTACACTGTCGAGAATACCCGTGTCGGCAACATCACAGACTATGATAAGCTTATTCTTGAAGTGGAAACAAACGGCACGATCACCGCACAGGACGCCGTTTCGTTTGCAGCCAAGATTCTCAACGAACATCTCAATCTCTTCATTGATCTGTCCGAAGAGGCAACCAATGCGGAGATCATGGTCGAGAAAGACGACAACGGTAAAGAACAGATCCTCGAGATGACCGTTGAGGAACTTGACCTTTCCGTCCGTTCCTTCAATTGTTTGAAGAGAGCGAATATTCACAAAGTAGAGGATCTTATCAACAAATCTGAGGACGAGATGATGAAGGTTCGTAACCTCGGACGCAAGTCCCTCGATGAGGTCATCGCGAAGCTCGCGTCCCTCGGTCTCACACTTCGTCATGAGGACGAATGATCCCACTACATCGGTAAAGGAGTGACGTTTATGCCAGGAACCAGAAAGCTCGGCAGACCTACGGATCACCGTAAGGCGATGCTCAGAGGTATGGTAACTTATCTTCTTGAAAACGGTAAGATCGAAACGACCGTGACAAGAGCAAAAGAGGTTCGCGCAATGGCGGAGAAGATGATTACGCTCGCCAAAGTAGACTCTCTTACAAATAAAAGAGCGGCATTTGCTTACATCACCAAGGAATCGGTTGTAAACAAGCTGTTCACAGAGATCGGCCCCAAGTATAAAGATGTAAACGGTGGTTACACCCGCATCACCAAGACAGGTCCCCGCCGCGGCGACGCTGCCGAGATGTGCATCATTGAACTGGTCTGATTTATAAAAATTCCCCACGCTGAACGGCGCGGCTCGATAAGGCAGTTTTGCAATTTGCTTCCGCCGCGCCGCAGATGGATTCGCTGAAGCCATAGGCTTCAATTTGAACCAACATTAAAAGGAACCGAAAGAGTATAGATGCGATGACTCTTTCGGTTCTTTTTTTTCTTGCGGTGCTTTTTTCTGCCGCTTGTTGTTGCCTCCCGCCCGGAAATGCGGTATAATCAGCATGAAGTGATCGGCGTAAGTCCGTTTTTTCGCCAGACATCCTGTGTCTAACAGCCTTTTCACGGCGTTTCTCGCTTTTCGTCGTGGAAAAGTACGGCAAAAATACGGTATGCTGAAACCGAAAGGAGATGATCGGTATCGATCAACAAAAAATCGGTCTTTTCTTGAAGGAACTGCGAAAAGAAAAGCGCCTTACGCAAGAGCAGTTGGCAGAGAAGCTGAACGTCACGGGGCGCACCGTTTCACGGTGGGAGACCGGCGTGAATCTGCCGGACTTGAGTTTGCTGGTGGAGCTGGCGGACTATTACGAAGTGGATATTCGCGAAATTATAGACGGAGAAAGGAAAAGCGAGACGATGGATACTGAAACGAAAGAGACCTTATTAAAGGTATCGGATTATGCCGCCGCCGATAAAAAACAGACGGTAAAAAAAACCAAGCGCAAAATTATTGCGCTGCTGATCGTACTGATTTGTTTTACCACGCTGTCCGCGCTGGCGCTGAATTTCTTTTTCGGCAACCCCATTTCCAAAGCGTTGGCGATTCATAATGCCGAAACCATTGTGGGAATCATGCACGCCAGAGAAGGATATCAGGTGACCTCCGCCGTCTACTGGATCGATTATTCGGAATATCTCGTGCGTGTGAAAAAGCCCGGCAGCCCGGATGCCTCTTTTATGATGCATTTCGGCATGTTCGGCAACTATCGCTTTGATGAATACGACATTCAAGTGGGGTACAAACAAAATATCGTTGAGCGCATGGGCAGGGAATATACCGCTCTCGTTCGCGACGCGCTGGCGGACGCATTTGACGATGACCCTGAAGGTTTTTGCTATAGTGAAATCATAATGGAGGATAACACCGACTACGATGGCTTCGTGGGGCTTTCCCGAGACGAGATCGAACAGGATCAGTCCTTTGATTATGATACCATAGGCAAAGACTACGGTAAAATCGTCGTCATGTTGGACGATACCGATCTTTCCGCCGAACATCTGGCGCAGATGCTTCTGAAAGTAAAAAATTGTCTGGACGCGCACAACGTCGCATTTCAGTTGGTTGACCTAAGTCTTATGGAACCATCATCACGTGATTTGAGCTGCGTGTGGGGATTCCGCTGCGACGATATTTATGAGGAAGGGCTTGTCGAGCGCGTGGAAGCCGCGATGAACAAATGAAACTATAAAAACTTTGCATAAACGCAAAAACGACCGGGTCGCCCGCAAGGGTGACCCGGTCGCTGCGCAGCCGCCGGTATATATCATGCGCGTTCCTTCGCGCCTGCGATCATCAAACGGTTACACCTTCGCCGGCGCGGAATACGCTTGTTTTCAATCACATTGTATTCCGCCCCGGGCGCGGGGTGTAATAAAATAAAAAAAGAGGGATTGGATTAAAATCTGATTTATCGCTTTGCAATAAATCAGATTTTAGGGAAAAGGCAGGAGGGAAGAGGTAATAGGTTCGGAAGCCGCTCCGCGGCTTGGTTTTATACACACCAAATGGGCGCACGCACTTGTAGGGACGGCCATCGGCCGTCCGACAGGGCTTATGCGGATTTCCGGAAAAGAGCCCTTGCGGCATAGCCGCTTCGGTCGGAACTGAAAATATGCCGCCAGCATATTTTCTTAACGCTCCGACTACCTGTTTCTGCAAATTTATAGGGATGGCCATTGGCCATCCGCCGAGTTATGAGCAAAATCAACGGATGCCCAATGGGCATCCCTACAAGATTGTGTGCCCACCTTTTTATAAATCCAAATCGCGCAGCGATTTCCGAACCTCCTCCCTCTTCCCTCCTACCTTTTCCCTAAATTCTGATTTATTGGCAACGCCGATAAATCAGAATTTACAGCAAAAATCGCTCCCATCGGGTTACGACGGGAGCGATAAGAAAATTTTCAGCCGATAACTGCCAGCAGATAGGCGGTGGAGACCCAACCGGAAACGCCGTTATAGGTGATATACGCCCAGTTGCCGTTGACAGCGGTGACGGTGACGACGGTGTCCTTCGGCACTCTGCCGACGATCACCTGATCTGCGCCTGCGCCGGCACGAATATTCAAATCGTCCTGCTGCGTGTTGACCTTGTAAGTGCCGGGCAGAATCGCGCCCGCGGTTGTTGCGGAGGGCGTAGGATTCGTCGTTGACGCGTTTGCATTCGCAGATGTTTGCGGGGTTACGCCCGAGGTCAGCGCCGATGACGCGGATGCGGAGGGTGTATCGTTCATCTGGTCGGTTACGCTCGCTTTCGGCTCGTCAACCGTGGTCGGTTTTTTGTTTTTATCCGAAAAGATAATAAACAGCAGGACGATCACCAGCACAACAATAATGCAGCCCATGGCGATCAGTACGCCGACCATACCTTTGTTGCTTTTCCCGGCGCCGTAATCATCGGCTTCATCATAACCGCCATCGTCATATTCCGGTGAGTACGCATTGTAGTTGTCATTATAGTCGTAATTTTGCGAATAATCCTGTGCGTTATTATTCTCTTGCGAATATGTGGAAGTATAAGCGTTTCCCTGCCGATACGCAGGCTGCGCATAGCCGCTGATGCGTGCGCCGCAGTGAGAACAGAAAGCAGAATCGTCTGCAATTATATTGCCGCAATTCGGGCATCTCATAGAAATCCCTCCGTGGTTTTAAATTTGTACCTAAATTATATGCCAAACGCCTTGCGGTGTCAACTTTTTTTGTTATTTGTAAGAAAATGTAATAAATTCTGATTTATCGGCTTCGCCGATAAATCACTAGTTACTTCTTCCTCCGAATCTCCGCTGCGATGACGGTAATATCGTCCGCTTTCCCAACAGGACTTTCTGCCTGCGCAAGCGCGGCGATTTCCGACGCAATTGCGTCCGCGCGACTGCCGGACAACTCCGACAGCTTTTTGCGCAGCGCGTCCGGCGGTATTTCCGCCGCGCCGTCGGACATCATTAAAATCACGTCGCCGTCCCCCAGTCGTCCCGTGACCCGTTCAAACTCAATATCCCGCAAAATCCCCAGCGGCATGGAAGAGCGCTCGATGCGGATCATTTTCCCGTGGCGGCTGATCAGCGACGCGGCGGCGCCTGCTTTGTAGAAGGTGGCTTCCCCCTTAAACAAATCTACAGAAACAATATCCAGCGTGGCGAGGGATTCCTCCTTGGATTTCACCATCAGTGCGGAATTTACGGTCTTGACCGCGGCTTCAAAGCTGAACCCGGCGCGGATCAGCTTCCCCGCCAGTCCCGTCGTCATCGCGCCGTCTACCGCCGCGCGGCTGCCCGTGCCCATGCCGTCGCTCAGGATCATAATAAAATGCCCTCTGCCGTCGTTAAAAAAGTCGTAAGCGTCGCCGCAAACCGCTTGTCCGCTGCCGACAAACTGACTGGCGGACGCTTTAATGACGCAGGGCGGCTTTTCGCAGAACAGCAATAAGAGTTTTTCGTTGTCGCCGGAATCGATCACGGGCGTATCAAATTCAACGCCCGTCCCGGCGGATATGGCGTCCGCTAAAGCAGCGGCGCTGATTTTTCTGTCCGCAGGGTAGCAGTACATTTGCAGGTTCATATAGCCGCCCTCATTCACCGTGCAAATGGCGTCGCAGACGCTTATACCCAGATCTTCCGCCGCAGCGCGGGCTTTTTCCGCCGTTTCGGGAGAAAATACAATGTCCCGCTGCAGCTCGTCCGCCAGATTGCGCAGCATCACGGAGATGGAAACAAATTGATCCGCCGCTACGCTCCTGGTTTCCGCAAGTTGGGTTTCAGCGGCTTTTCGGTATTCTCGCAGGGTGTAGCAATTGTTAAAATTATCTGTGAGTGCGTCAAGCTGCGTGCATCTAGACGCGAAATAAGAGGGCAGCGCCTCTTTCGTCGCCGACTCGCCGTTTTTCCGCCGCATCGTCATACGGTTAAATGCGTCCAGCGTGCTTTCAAAATTATATTCCCAACAATTCTTTTTGCGTTCGCAGGTCTCGCATACCTGTTCCCGCACATCGGTATACAAACTGTTTTCATTTTTACGCTCCAGCTTGCGCAGTGCCAGCGATACCGCTTTGACGGAATCGGACACCTCGGAGACTGTTGCGGACGCCGCCATCAGCTTGTAGGTCAGCAGCTCCTTCATGCTCTCGGATTCCGTGGAATACCCGGGGCTGATGAAATAGGAGGACAGGAAGTCAGATGCGCGGTTTGGCAGCAGAACGATGACAAGGGCAGCCGCGCCTGCTTCGATCACGGCGGACAGCAGCTTGTCCGTACTGCCGGTGAACAGGTAAATCACCGAAGTGCCGAGAATAAAGGCGATTGCCGCGAAAAATCGGTTGATCCTGCCGGCTAGCCCCGCCGCCAGTCCCCCAAGCGGCAGAGACGCGGCAAGCAGTCCCGTTCCGTCGGCAAAACCCAGCACCGCGCCGAAGCTGACGCCCGCCACCGCGCCGGCGGTCTCATGCCCGTATACCGCGCAGATCAGAACCAGCACAGTTGCGATGATGCGCGCCGGAGAAACGCCCGCAACGGTAAAGATCGACAGGGACAGCACAAACGCGGAGATCGTGACCATGATCGAGAGCAGCTCCGCGGTTTTCATCACCCGCCGTTCCCACAAACCGATGCCGCTGCGCCGGGCTTCCCGTACGAAATAGCAGAAACAGCCGCCGGCAATCCCCTCGGCCGCTTCTAAAATGATCTCATACGCGCCGCCGCCGCTGCCCAAGACTGCGGTAATACCCGCCGCGGCAATGCAGCCGCCTGCAATCAGCGCGGTCACGGTCTGTTTCAGCTTTTTTCCGGTCACTTTCCAGAACGTGAACAAAATCACCGCCCCGAGAATAACGGCTGCAATGTATTTTACGGATTGGTCGCTGCTCTCGGAGATGATATACCCGAGGATCGCGCCGCCCGTCGCTGCGGGCATATATGTAAAGCCGACGGCAAGGGCAAACGCCGCGCCAAAGGGGGAAAGCGTGGAAAATATATCTCCCGTTGCCAAAATAAAACCGCCGATAAATACCGCGGTATACCTGAGAACGGTCAGCAGCGTCTCTGTGACATCGGGATTGATCTGCGTCCATGCAAGGAGCTTCCCACGCACGTTCTGATTGTTTTTCATTTGAAACTTCCTTTCGATACAACGATACAAGGGTAGTATACGGTATTGAATCGGAAATTCCTGTCGGAAAGGGGCGATAAATCAGAATTTAATGAATAATGGAAGATGAATGATTTCGGTGCGGTTGCAAGCAACCGCCATTATAGATGATTATAAGTGAAACGTATCCTATTGTGTTTGTTTTTGATAAAAACCTAATAAGTATTCGCAATGTTTGCTCTGTGTTT
>JAFVBH010000061.1 GCA_017480115.1 Clostridia bacterium | reverse complement strand
CGCCGTTTAAATTTCGCAACGACAGAATAACTTTTTTGAGAGAATATTATTTCCCTCGTTGCGGAATTTTTATAATGAGGCGCGACAGCGCCCACCATACAGAAAGATAGGAAGATCAGCATATTTTCCCCGGCTTGGGAATATGGTTAAGCCCTTGCGGGCATTTATTAGAAAATCATACGGCAAAGGGAAACATGTGCCTTTTTCAGCATATTTTCCGTTTGCCGCATGATTAAACGGCGCAGTGCGCCGTGCTACCCGTTTCCGCCAATTCGTCTATAAATCCAAATCGCGAAGCGATTTCCGCAATTATTCATTTTTTATTTTTAATTTTTCATTTCTGATTTATCGGCAACGCCGATAAATCAGAATTTACCGCTTGACAACTTTTTTGAAATGGCTATAATGTAGGTATACGGAAAGCGTTGACGGAGAAGGTCGTAACCCCCTGTATCCCAGAGAGTGCGGCGCAGGCTGAAAGCCGCATGTTACAGATTTACCGACTACCCCTCCCGAGTGACGGCGAAAACAGTGATTAAACCGTCCGTCCGCCCGCGTTAAGGGCACAAGAGCGGCGAAATACCGTGTATTTCGCAATTCGGGTGGAACCGTGGAGCAAGTTCAGCTTCATCCTGAAATTTTCAGGGTGAAGCTTTTTTCAGTTCCGGCGCAGGGGCGTCCTCCGCTCCGCATGACTCCAACCAAAACGAAAGGATTGATATACATGATTCAACTCACACTGAAAGACGGCTCTGTCAAAGAAGTCGAACGCGGTATTTCCGCGTTTGAAGCAGCAAAAGCAATCAGCGAGGGACTTGCACGCGCGGCATGCGTCGCCGAGATCGACGGTGTTGTCTGCGACCTTCGTACTGTCCTCGACAGAGACTGCGCGCTGAATATTCTCACTTTCGACAGCGACGAGGGCAGAAAGGCGTACCGCCACACGACCTCGCATATCCTTGCGCAGGCGGTCAAGCGTCTGTATCCCGACGCTAAGCTTGCCATCGGCCCCGCGGTGGACAGCGGATTTTACTATGATTTCGGCGTTGACGTCCCCTTTACTCCCGAGGTGCTTACGAAGCTTGAGGACGAGATGAAAAAAATCACCAAGGAGAATCTCCCCATCGAGCGGTTTGAACTGCCCCCCGAAGAAGCCATCAAGCTGATGGAGGACAGAAACGAGCCTTACAAGGTAGAACTGATCAAAGAGCACGCCGCCTCCGGCGAGCCGATCTCCTTCTATAAGCAAGGAGAATTTACCGAGCTTTGCGCGGGACCACATCTGATGAGCACCGGGCTGGTCAAGGCGTTTAAGCTGACGCAGTGCACCGGCGCCTATTGGCGCGGCGACGCGAACAACGCCATGTTGCAGCGCGTATACGGCACATCGTTCCCCAAAAAGAGCGCCCTCGACGAACATCTTGCCGCTTTAGAGGAGGCAAAAAAGCGCGACCACAACAAACTGGGCAGAGAGCTGGAACTGTTTACCACCGCCGACGTGATCGGGCAGGGACTGGCAATCCTGCTGCCCAAGGGCGCAAGAATTATTCAGCTGCTGCAGCGTTTTGTGGAAGATGAAGAACAGAAGCGCGGCTGGCTGCTTACAAAGACCCCGTTTATGGCAAAGAGCGATCTGTACAAGATCTCCGGTCACTGGGATCATTATAAGGACGGCATGTTTGTGCTTGGCGACGAGGAAAAGGACAACGAAGTCTTTGCCCTGCGTCCCATGACCTGCCCGTTCCAGTATCAGGCATATCTGAACCGCGCCCGCTCCTACAGGGATCTTCCGTTAAGATATAACGAGACCTCCACCCTGTTCCGCAATGAAGCGAGCGGTGAAATGCACGGGCTGATCCGTCTGCGTCAGTTCACCATCTCCGAAGGACACCTGATGTGCCGTCCGGATCAGCTGGAGGACGAGTTCAGAAAATGCTTGGAGCTTGCGATCTATATGCTGAAAACGCTGGGTCTGTATGACGACGTGTCCTATCGTTTCTCTCAGTGGGATCCCGATAACAGAGAGAAATATGTGGGCACCGAGGAAGAATGGGACGCTGCGCAGGGCATGATGAAACGCATACTCGACCATTTGGAACTGCCGTATAAGATCGGCGTCGGCGAGGCTGCGTTCTACGGTCCGAAGCTGGACATTCAGATCAAGAACGTCTACGGAAAAGAAGATACGCTCATCACCATTCAGATCGACCCGATGATCGCTAAAAACTTCGACATGGTTTATACCGACAAGGACGGCCAGAAGAAAAACCCCATCATCATTCACCGCACCTCCATCGGTTGCTACGAGCGCACGCTGGCGCTGCTGATCGAAAAATATGCCGGTGCGTTCCCGCTGTGGCTGGCGCCCGAGCAGGTGCGCGTGCTGCCGATCGCGGACAGACATCACGCGGCGGCATATGCCGTGCTTGACAAGCTGAAAGCGGCAGGACTGCGCGCGGAGATTGATGACCGCAGCGAAAAGCTGGGGTATAAGCTGCGCGAGGCGCGCATTCAGCGCATTCCCTATCTGATCGTCATCGGCGATAAGGAAGCCGAGGACGGAACGATCTCGCTGCGCAAGCGCGGCCATGAAGAAAGCGCTTCCACCACTGTCCAAACCTTTATCGAAAGAGCCCTTGCCGAGGTCGCGGCAAAAACAATCGATTAACACAATCAGGACCGGATCGCTGCGGCGGTCCGGTCCGATCATTACAAATGGCATACGCGCATTTGCATCATATATCCCCCAAAAACGACAATCACAGCCCAAAGATCTTAGAAAAAACAATTTTATATGGATTGTCGATCGTAATTGCAAATGTGCCGTATTTATGCTACAATGAGATATATTTCCCTGCGGGAGGCGGTTATCCATGAAAAATCAAACAGTCCTGATCCTCGATTTCGGCGGGCAATATAAGCAGCTCATCGCGCGCCGTGTTCGTGAACTGGGTGTTTACTCTGAAATAAAACCGGGCGCGATGTCCATCGATGAGATTAAGGCGATCGATCCCATCGGCATCATTTTTACCGGCGGGCCCAACAGCGTGTACGCCGACGCTTCGCCCAAGTGCGATAAAGAAGTGCTGGAGCTGGGGATTCCCGTGCTGGGCATCTGCTATGGCATGCAGCTGATGACCTATCTGCTGGGCGGCACAGTCACAAGCTGCACTTTCAGCGAATACGGCAGGATCGATACCGCCGTAGAACCGGATTCCCTGTTCTTCTGCGGGCTGGACAGCGATCAGGTCACGCTGATGAGCCATACGGACTATGTTTCCGTGCTGCCGGAGGGTTTTGTCAATACCGCCCATACCCGGAACTGCCCCAACGCTGCGGCGGAAAATCTTGAAAAAAAATTATTTATGACCCAGTTCCACCCGGAGGTGGAGAACACCCGCAACGGCATGACCATGCTGCGCAATTTCCTATACAATGCCTGCGGCGCGACGGGCGATTACACAATGGAGGACTATATTGACCGACAGGTCGCGGCGGTACGCGCGCAGGTCGGCAACAAAAAAGTGATCCTCGGGCTATCCGGCGGCGTGGATTCTTCCGTTTGCGCGGCGCTGCTGAGCAAAGCCATCGGCGACCGGCTGGTCTGCATTTATGTGGATCACGGCTTTATGCGCAAGAACGAGACCGCGCAGATTTGCGACGTGTTCGGCAATATGGATCTACAATTTGTTTGCGTCCATGCGGAGGACAGATTCTTAGCACAGGTGGCGGGCGTCACCGAACCGGAAGAAAAACGCAAACGTATCGGCGCGGAGTTCCCGAAGGTATTCTACGACGAGGCGGTTAAATACGCCGACGCAGCGTTTCTGGCGCAGGGAACCATCTACCCTGATGTCATCGAATCCGGCGAGGGCGGCGACGTGATTAAAAGTCATCACAACGTAGGCGGTCTGCCTAAAGATATTCAATTTGCGGGCGTCGTCGAGCCGCTCAGAGGTCTGTTTAAGGACGAGGTACGCAAGGTCGGCGCCCTGCTGGGGCTGCCTGCGAACCTCGTGAATCGGCAGCCGTTCCCCGGCCCCGGGCTGGCAATCCGTATCGTCGGCGAAATCACAAGGGAAAAGTTGGATTCCCTGCGGGACGCGGACGCGATCCTGCGGGCGGAGATCGAAAAAGCGGGCTGCAAGGCGGATCAGTATTTTGCTGTGCTGACAAATACCCACTCCGTGGGCGTCATGGGTGACCACCGTACCTACGGATATGTCTGTGCGCTGCGCGCGGTCTGCACCAATGATTTCATGACCTGCGAATACGCCCATCTGCCCCATGCGGTGCTGGCAAAAATTTCCTCCCGCATTACAAACGAAGTCCCCGGCATTAACCGCGTGGTGTTCGACATTACAGATAAGCCGCCTGCGACGATAGAGTGGGAATGAGGTACGAAAGCCGAAAAACCCAGTAAAATCAAGGCTTTCCGGCTTCGCAAAAGTTCTTTTGATAACAATTTGATAACAGTCGCATGAACTCCCTTTATTCTCTGTATCAAGGGGTTTTGGAGTAAAAGAATAATTCTTCTTTGGTTTGCGACTGGAACGATCCATATTATGAAAGCCCTTCGCTGTGGGTATGCAGCGAAGGGCTTTTTGTCGTTATTATGCTTTACAAACTGGAATTTATCGGATTGATATCGTCCAGTCATCGCCGGAGACTAAATACTGAAATTCTGTCAATTCTGGAGTATTCATCACTTTTAATAGTTCGTCAAGATCATTCACTGTATTAATCTCTGAAAGCTGACTATATTCGATCCATTCCATTTGTCCCTCGTCTGAGGAATGAAGATTTCCTGTCCATTCAGTTGCTTTGAAAAGAAGAACAACATACCTTCCGTTTTTAATCGGAAATTGCTTCACACCGACTAATCTCGGCTCAATAATTGTATAACCAGTTTCTTCTTTCATTTCCCGAATCACAGCATCAACAAATGATTCACCTGGTTCAACATGACCGCCTGGCAGTGTGTAACCTTTCCAGTCTTTTTTTACTCTGTCTTGAAGCAGTATCTTGTTACCGTCTTCGATTAGGCATAATACTGTCAACTCGACGTTTTCAGTCTTTCCCATAAGATTACCCTCACAAATCCCTGTTTGTATTACTCTTTGATTTTGTCCTTAAACGCCTCGACCAACGCATCACTCAACTCCTGTGACGGGACTTTCGCCCAAATCTGCGTAAAACGGTTTCATTTGCAAACATGCAGGTCCCGCAGCGATGGCAACAGCGAGTTTACGTTTGACGTGGCGTTATTTCCGCGCCAAAGCATAACTATCCCGCACGCGTTGGCAAAGCTCTTCATCGGGAATGCTTTCGTCCAGTATCATTGTGTACCAGCTTTTCTTGTTCATATGCCAACCGGGGTAATAATGTTCCTTTGCGGTCAAATCCGCCATCAGCGCAGGTTGAAGCCGTAGATCGACGATTTCCACAACCGCGTCGGTGTCCAGCCCGAGCTTACTTCCTTGCACGGTCAGAATAGCGCCATACCATTTTGCAGTATCCTTTCTGCGCCACACGGCATTATCAGGAAATTTTGACCAAAGAAATTCCGGCTCGTCCCCGTAGTTTTCACGTACAAATGCAAGCAACACTTGCGCTTGTCTTGCCTGAAATACCGCCGTTTCATAGCAGTCATCCGCGATTTTATGCAAAACATGCGCGATTGCGGCGCGCACATCGCCAATAAATGTCCCTTGCGCGTCTGTCTTATACAGCGCATATTCCTCGCCGGTATCCTTTTCGACCAGTCTGGTATCCGGCGCCTCATTTTCACCGATAGAAACATACAGCGTGAATGCGTTATGCATAATATTCTGTTTCAGCAAATAGGCGTCGCCGTCACGGACAAATCCGTACGCTGTCAGCTTGTCCCGGTTCAGTTTTTTTCGTCTGAAAATATCTTCAAACATTTGGCACCTCAAAATTTCTGTTATGTCCATCGCGCAAATGATTATAGCACATAACCGCCCCCAGCACAATGTGAAAGATCTATTCACTATAATTTCCTTGCAGCGGTTTATATCAAAACAGCGAAGCGAATCATACCCCGGCAGCGCAACACCCCGAAAGCTCGCATCTTTCGGGGTGTTATTGCATTTTCGCCGCAGCCGCATTTACTTTGCCGCGGTCATTTTCTCCTGCTTGACCTTATGATCGATCACGTGGCGGGAGGCAAGCTCGCGCGTGATGTCGTCTAGCTCGATCCCCATTTCCGCCATCAGCACCATGACATGATAGGCAAGGTCGGCGATCTCGTAGATCGTCTCGCCCTTGTCGTTATCCTTGCCCGCGATGACCACCTCGGTGGATTCTTCGCCCACCTTTTTCAGAATTTTATCCAGCCCTTTTTCAAACAGATAGGTCGTGTAAGAACCCGCCTGCGGGTCGGTTTTTCTGCCCTTGATGAGCGCCATCAGCCCCTCGTAGGAAAACGGTGCGTTGCCGCTGTCGTACACATCGTTGAAAAAACAGGATTCGCTGCCCGTATGGCAGGCAGGGCCCTCCTTTCTGACCGCGATCAGCAGCGTATCCTTGTCGCAATCGGCTTTGATGCTTACGATATGCTGCACGTTGCCGCTGGTCTCGCCCTTGCGCCACAGCTCCCTGCGGGAACGCGACCAGAAACAGGTACGCCCTTCGTTAAGGCTGATATCCAAACTTTCCCGGTTCATATACGCCAGCATCAGCACATTACCCGTTTCCGCGTCGGTAACGATGGCGGGAATCAGCCCCTTTTCGTCAAATTTTAATTCATTGATATTCATCATATAAAAGATCCTTTCTTTGATAAATTCTGATTTATCGCAGGAAGATTGTCACGCGATCCTGTAGGGACGCCCAGTGGGCGTCGGAGCGTTAAGGAAATATGCCGGTGGCATATTTTTGGTTCCGACCGAAGCGGCTATGCCGCGAGGGCTCTTTTTCGGGAATCCGCAGAAGCCCCGGCGGACGGCCGATGTGTATAGTGTAGTAACATAGTAAACAGGTGTGCAAAGACATAGTAAACAGTTTATG
>JAFVBH010000060.1 GCA_017480115.1 Clostridia bacterium | reverse complement strand
ATCTAAGCCAACATAGAGTATACTGTTCATTGTAAGGTCTCCTTCTTGTATGCGGTAATGCTGTATTTGTTTTTTACAACTAATCATTTTACAGATAAATCCACGATCCTACAAGAGGGGACCTTACATATTATCTACAGGATCGCATGACGATCTTCCTACGCTAAATCAGAATTTACTATCCCAAGTATAGTTCCCAATATTGAAAAAGTCAAGAAAACGCCCAATTTTAGCACTCACGCATATAAAGTGCTAGATTTAACATATTATTCACACATAAATCCTAAACTCTTCACAGAATATGGGTATTATGATAGAGTAAATTTATAGGAAAGAGACGGTTATTTATGCGCACAAAGCAATTTAAAGCAGAATCCAAAAAACTGATGGATATGATGATCAATTCTATCTATACGCATAAGGAAATCTTTTTGCGGGAGCTGATCTCCAACGCCAGCGACGCGGAGGACAAGCTCTATTTTCGTTCACTGACGGATCAGAACGTCGGGCTTGCGCGGGAGGATTTCAAGATCACCATCAGCGCCGATAAGAACGCGGGCACGCTGACCATTGCGGATAACGGCGTCGGCATGACGGAGGAGGAGCTGGACAAGAACCTCGGCACTATCGCAAAGAGCGGCTCGCTGGAATTTAAAAAGGCGAATGACAAAAACGAGGAGATCGACGTGATCGGTCAATTCGGCGTGGGCTTCTATTCCGCGTTCATGGTGGCGGACAAGGTCACGGTGGAGAGCCGCGCTTACGGCGCGGATACCGCCAACCGCTGGACGTCGTCCGGCGCAGACGGCTATACTATCGAACCGTGCGAGAAAGCGGACGTCGGTTCCGTGGTGACGCTGCATCTCAAGGCGGACACCGAGGACGACAAGTACAGCGAATTTTTGGATGCGTACCGCATTTCCGCGCTTGTCAAAAAATATTCCGACTACATCCGCTATCCCATCGTAATGGATATGGAGACGACGAAGCTCAAAGAAGGAATCGACACGAGCGCAGAGGATTATAAGCCCTCCGACGACGATTACGAGACCGTGATCGAGCCGCGTACCCTCAACAGCATGATCCCGCTGTGGAAGAAGAACAAGAGCGAGATCACCAAGGAGCAATATAACGCATTCTATAAGGATAATTTTTTCGATTACGAGGATCCGCTGGTATGCGTGCATACCAAGACCGAGGGCAGCGCAACCTTCAGCGCGCTGCTGTATATCCCCGCGCACGCGCCCTATGACTATTATACCAAGAATTTTGAAAAGGGCTTGAAGCTCTATTCCAAGGGCGTGCTGATTTCGGAAAAATGCGGCGATCTGCTGCCCGACTATTTCAGCTTCGTCAAGGGACTGGTGGACAGCGAGGATCTGTCGCTGAACATCTCCCGTGAAATGCTCCAGCATGACCGTCAGTTGCAGCTGATCGCCCGCACGATCGAAAAGAAGATCAAGTCCGAGCTGACCAAGCTGCTGGAAAATGACCGCGAGGGCTACGAGAAATTTTATAAGGCGTTCGGCACACAGCTGAAATTCGGCATCTATAACGACTACGGCGCGCATAAGGACGTGCTGCAGGATCTGATCCTGTTCCCGTCCTCCAACGAGGGCAAGCTCGTTTCGCTGAAAGAATACGCGGATCGTATGCCCGAGTCGCAGAAAGCCATCTACTACGCCTGCGGCGAAACCAAGGAAAAGATCGATATGCTGCCCCAAGCGGAGGCGGTCAAGGACAAGGGGTATGAGCTGCTGTACTTCACCGATCAGGTGGACGAGTTCGCCATCAAGATGCTGATGAGCTACAACGAAAAGCCCTTTGCCAACGTCTGCGCCGACGATCTTGACCTTGCCACCGAGGAGGAAAAGGACGCGCTGAAAAAGGAAAACGAAGCGGCGAAGGATATCTTTACGACCATGAAGGAGGCGCTGGGCGACGCGGTCAGCGAGGTGCGTTTTACCGGCAAGCTGAAAAATCACCCGGTCTGCCTGACCAGCGAGGGCGGCATTTCCCTTGAAATGGAAAAGGTACTGGGACAGATGCCCGGCGCGGGAGACGTGAAAGCCCGCGTGGTCATGGAAATCAATTCCAATCATGCGATCGCCGATAAGCTACGCGCCGACGCGAACGATGCGCAGGCGCTGGAAAAATACGCCAAGCTGCTCTATGCCGAGGCGCGGCTGATCGAGGGCATGAGCGTGGAAAATCCCGTGGAGATCGCGGCGCTTATCAACGAGCTGCTGACAAAGTAAATCGGGCGACGCGCCGCCTGTTGCCGTTGGATTTATACGATTTTCAAACTTACGAATTGCGAATTTACAAAAAGCCGGTACGCGCTCGCGTATCGGCCTTTTTGTAACAGCATATATTGATAATTCACCCGATGCGGGCGAAAATATCCTGTGTCAGCGCGGCTGCCGTCTGCTCCAGCCGCTGCGTATCCAACGCCGCTTCGTAATAAGCGTCGATCATATCCTGCAGATCCTGCACCCGCGCCTCTGCGGCAACGGCTTCCTCGATCAGGCTGCGCACCGCCTTTTTGTTAAAATTCAGACGCATACGATTTGCCGCCAGCTTTTCGGTGTCCAGAAAACGGGAAACATGGATCGTGCGGTCGATGCGCTCCGGCGCGGGATGATAGCGGTTGGCAGTGAAAAAAGCCGTCCCCGCCTCCGGCAAAAGCAGATGCTCCGCCCGATTTTCCGGGTCGGTCTGACAGCGGCAGACGATGGCGGTCAGTCCCCGCTTTTCCGCTTCGGTCTTTAGATTTTCTATCAAAACCGACGCGGCGGCGCCGTCTCTGTCATCGATCACATTTACGATGGGATATTTTTTTAACGTATCGTAATGCACGGTGACGCCCTGTGCCGTAATGCCGCTTAAAAAAATGCTGCGCGGCTTTTTTCTACCCTCCGACGCAGGAAATTCCCGCGCGGCGAACCGGAGCGCGTAGCGGCGTATTTTATCTCTGTCTACGCAAGGATACAGAATGGCGCTGCTGTCCGCATTGATCGATCTGACGGCGGCAAGGTACTGCATGGTGCGGCGGCGCTCGGTCTCCATGATCTTGCCGATCAGAATCAGGGCAGCTTTATTTTTTTCCAGCATTTCCCTGTCAAAACAGTCGTCCGTGCTGACGACGGTCTCCGCTGCCAACGGGTATTTCGGTTCAAAGGCGCGGGGAAAGCTGCCGTCGAGGATATAGAGCCTTTGCTGCGGCAGCGCCAGCGCCTCCAGCGCGCCCGGTCGGCTGCGGCTGTAGACCTTTTCCACGGGGATCGAAAGCGCGGTGGCGCGTTTGCAGACCGTTTTCAGCAGATAACCGCTGCACAGGCCGTTCGCGCCCTTTAATATATAGATATGTCCGGCGGTCTCCGGGTCGCAGAAATCTCCGTAAAATGAAAAATACCCGCCTTTGCAGGGCAGACACAAAAAACAGCCGTCGGTATAGCCCATCTGTCAATTCCTCCAAAACGATTTTAGTACATTATACGTCTGCGGCGTTTTTATGTTCCGTTTTTTGCAGATGGGCGTCGCATATTATTTACAATAAAAATATGGACATTTCGGAAAAATAATGCTACAATACGAGTGTCTACTATTTCTACTGGAGGTAACAGAATGAAAGCAAAAAAAATCATTGCCGTGTTGCTTGCCGCGCTGATGCTGCTGTCTGTCGGCAGCGTTGCGGCGTTCGCCGAGACAAGGAACCGGAACGGTCTGCTGATCACCGACGAGCAGGCGGCGCTGATCGCCGCGTTTGAGGACGGACAGGGGCCGGAAACCAACGGTTATGCGCTGGACTACAAGTTCTTTTCTCCCGTGAAGGACGGCGATACGACCAAGTATCCGCTGGTCATTTGGCTGCACGGCATGAACGAGGGCAACTACAACGGCGAGCAGATTTTTGAAAATCCCATCGCCTACTGGGCGTCTGACGATTTTCAGAGCCGTTTCCAAAATGCCGGCGGCGCGTTTATCCTTGCGCCCCGCTCCGTCGAGGAGGAGGGCCTTTATTGGGAGGTCTCCCTGATCGAGCCGCTGAGAGCCACCATTGATTCCTTCATCGCCGCGCATAAGGATAATATCGACGTTACGAGAATCTATATCGGCGGCTTTTCCATGGGCGGCAAGATGACCCTGAAAATGGCGATCGCCTATCCCGAAATGTTCGCGGCGGCGTTCCCCATCTGCCCGGCGTGGCTGCCGCTGCCCGAGGACGACGTATTTGAGAATCTTGCCGATCTTCCCATTTGGATGACGTCCTCGATCCTCGATCCCGGCGTGAACTATTACTTCATCGCCACCCCGATCTGGAAGAACATTAAGAAAAACGCCGCGAACCCCGAAAACGTCCGGTTCTCGTCTGTCGGCTTGGTGTACACCACCGAGGGCAAGCGTCCGCCCTCAGACCACTTCTCATGGTTGGCAGTCACCAACGACATGTTCTATACCGATAACAAGGAATACCGCAATACGAAGACCGTTGACGGCAACGAGCAGCAGGTGGAACTGACGTACCCCGAGGGTATGATCTCCTGGCTGAGCGGCTTTACGTCGGATTACGACGGCACGCCCATCGAAGGCTCCGGCAATTTCGATACCTCTTACGGCAACCTGAACAACACGTTCTCGCTGGATATGCTGCTGAAGCTGTATATGAAGGTCGTGAATTTCTTCAAGGATTTGGGGAATAAGATCAAAAATCTGTTCTCAAGATAACAAAAACCGTCCGGGCGACCGGGCGGTTTTTAAATACTGAATAATGAATGATGAATGATTGCGGAACCGCTTCGCGGTTGGATTTATAGATATAAAATGGATTTATAGATACAAAACGGGTATACCCGCCTGTAGGGATGCCCAGTGGGCATCCGTTGATTTTGAGCGTAACCTGACGGACGGCCGATGGCCGTCCCTACAAGATTGTATGCCCGCCTTTCTATAAAACCAAATCGCGCAGCGATTTCCGAACCTCCTCCCTCTTCCCTCCTACCTTTTACCTAACTTCTGATTTATCGCAAAGCGACAAATCAGAAGTTACTTCCGTCCCCTTTTATCAAACGCCGTATTCAGTTTTACAAACATCTTGGACAGGGGTTTATAGATCAGCATGGCGATGATCGAGCAGAGCAGACCCTTTACGAGGGTAAACGGCACGTTGAAGATTACCAGACATTTCAGCAGACTGTTCGCGGCGGGCAGAATCGAGGCGTAGGCGGCAATGATCTGATCCATCGCCATGAATTTTGCGTACGCGGGATAAACGAAAAAGTAGTTGGTCACGATGCTCAGCCCCGCCATGGCGACCGTGCCGACGATGCAGGCGATCAGCGCGCCGGTTTTGGTGCGCTTGTATTTGTAGATAATGCCCGCTGTTCCCGCGAAAATCGCGCCCAAAACAAAGTTTGCGATCTCACCGATGCCGAACGACTGGGATACGGCGGCGTGCAATAGGTTTTTAATCAGCGCGATCAAGATTCCGCCGACGGGACCCACCGCAAACGCGCCGATCAGCTCCGGCAGATCGGAAAAATCGAATTTTAAGAAGCTCGGCACCAGCGGGATCCAAAATTCCAGATATTGCAGGATCGTCGCAACCGCCGAAAGCATGGCGATGATGGTGATTTTTGTAATGTTGGATTTTGTGTTTGCCATAGAAATGACCTCCTGAAAAAATAATTCCGAAAACCGAAAAAATCTTCGCAAGAAAAAAAGAAAGCCCTGCGGAATTTCCCGCGGGGCTGATCATTTCGCATGCGCCGTAAAAATGCGTATGTTACCTTCTCTCATCCGGACTATACCGTCGGTCGGGGAATTGCACCCCGTCGGTCTTTCGACTCGCAGACTTTCACTGCCGGTAGGGAATTGCACCCTGCCCCGAAGATAAATTCGATTTACATTGATATTATATCATGGTGCGGAAAGATGTCAAGGGGGAAAATCAGGTTTGCCGCTCGGCGGGATTCAAAATTAAAAATTTCGGAACCGCGCAGCGGTTATGAACCTCTTCTCTGTTCCCGAATCCCTTTCGTGTGAAATATTTACGCCTTAACGAAGCATAACCGCAGGCAAACTGCCGGTATGGCAGCCTGCGCGCGGCTATGCTTCGTCGATATATAAGGGAGACTGCAAGCGAAAAAGGTTTTGTTGATGCTTCTCATTATCTAAGTACCTTTTTTTTAACAAATCTGAACATTAAATTTAAAAAAAATTTATTTTCAATAATTTTGCTGTTTTTTTCAATATTTTGGCATTTCCTCTTGTTTAGATTCCTGAAAAAATTTACTCTTATATTATGAGGGGGAGTTCCCCTTGTAAAAGGATGATCATCATGAACGATACGGATATTATTGCCCTGTACTGGGCGCGTTCCGAGACGGCGATTACGGAGACCGACCGAAAATACGGCGCGTTGTGCCGCAGCCTGGCGGCGCGTATTTTAAATAATGCCGCCGACGCGGAGGAATGCGTCAACGATACATATTTGACCGTCTGGAATTCGATCCCCGACGCCCGTCCGACCCATTTTAAAGCGTTTATTTGCAGGCTGTTAAAGAATAACGCGTTCAATATGCTGCGGCGCGCCAACGCGCAGAAGCGGAGCGGGGGATATACGGAATCGCTGGACGAGCTGAAGGAGTTCTTATCCTCGGCATCTACGCCGGATACCGAGATCGATACCAAGGAGCTGGGGCGCGCGATCAGTGACTTTCTGCGCACCCAGAACGACAGGCACCGCAATATTTTCGTGCGCAGATTCTGGTTTTGCGAGTCGGTCGGGGAGATCGCCGATGATCTCGATATGACGGAGGCGACGGTTTCGGTTTCGCTTTACCGCACGAAACAAAAATTAAAAAACTATCTTGAAAAAGAGGGATACGTATTATGAACGAGCGGCAGTTGTTTGAAGCCATCGATCAGATCGACGACGACCTGCTGGAACGGGCGCATGACCGCCCGGCGGCGCGGGGGAACGCCGTGTTTTTCAGATGGATCGTGCCTGCGGCGACGCTGGCGGTAGCGGCGATCGCTGGCATAATTGTGTGGCGGGCGCATAATATACCCGTGCCGCCCGTGGTTCCGCAAACGGGGCAAACGACCGTGCCGGCGATGAGCGCGACGACCCTGCGTGCCGCGCCCTCTGTGCGCGGCAGCGAGCCAACCGCCGTTACAGCGCGGCAGACGCAGCCCTCGGCGGTCAGTCGGGAAAGCGCGCCGAACACTCTGCCGACGGCAACGGTAACACAGCCAACGGCAACAGAAACGCAGCCGACGGAGACCCGCCCTGCGCCGTCCGCCGACGTGACAGGCGGCGCGCCCGCCGAGACGACCGTCAGCGCGCCCGCCGAGACGACCGTCAGCGCACCCGCCCCGTCCGTGCCTTCGTCAACAGTTGGGGAAGAACGATATATATTGCTGTATGGGCAAAAATACTATCCGAGCGACGACGACACGGTAATTCCCGAAGGCGGCATGGGGACGTTCCTCGGTACCGTGCAGCATATCGCCGCGGATACCGACGCCGTCCCCATCGGCTCGCCGCAGGCGGATATGAGCGGCGCGGCGGTATATTTGTTCTCGCCGTCGCTCAATTCCAATTCTCCGGTTGTCGATTTGTTAAGGAACGATAAAATTATTCTCGTTGACAGCAATCATCAGTACTTTGTATACACGCGCCGATAAATAGGTTCGCTTGTGTTTATATGAGAAAGAATATGGTGATAGTCATGCGTTAAATGAGTCTTTTGTTTAGCTGTGATATGGTTTTTAATTCGATTGAAAGGAGACGAATTTTATGAAATTGAAGCATCTTGTTTCCATAATTGCAATATTACTTGTGCTATCGCTCATGTTAACAGGTTCGTGCTGGGCGAATGCCGTTGATTTGCAAAGGAAAGAAATGTACAATAAAATTTCTCCGGACGTAATGGAGGAAATCAATGGCAAACAGACCGAAATCCCGGTTTTAATCTGGCTGAAAGCAGCGGATATATCTGCTGCGGAGGAAATTGCCTTTAAAGCGACGGGCTTCAGCCGCTCGGAATTTTATGCTTTGGATAAATCAGGTATGCCGGAGCTTGAAATGCAGAAAATCGCGGATCGATTTATTTCGGCAAAGCGACATGCAGTTGCTGAAATCTACAGAGCGTATAACAACGAAATCGCGAAGAGGCTTTCCGCAAACATCAGAATTACCCATGTTGATGAATATGCGCCCGTGATTGCTGCGATCGCTTCTTATAAGGACATCACGGCAATCGCAAGGAATGATGATGTTGAAAATATTTACTATTATTATACAAAGGTCGCGCCGCTGTTAGAGATCAGCCGCGTCGTAGTCAGGGCGCACACAGTGCAGGCAAGCAGTTATGGCGGTTATACCGGTAGCGGCGTTAAGGTCGGTATTTTTGACGGCGGTATTCCCGATAATAGCTTTTTGGGATTGCCCGCATCAAGATTTATCATAGATCCGAATTGCAATTCCTCAGTGGAAGAGCATGCGACCTATGTCGCAGGCATTATGGTAAATCAAGGACTGAATAATACGCCGAAAGGCATTTCGCCCGGCGTGACCTTATACTGCACCTGCGGCAGAACACCTTTAGATACGATGCAATGGTTCATTCAATCCGGTGTTCGGCTGGTAAATATGAGTATCGGGCTGCTGGATAAGAATGGAAACATGATTCTTAATACTTACGATGACTCTGATCTTGATATGGCAACGGGATACGAGGGCTTTTGCAGATATATAGATTATGTGTCCTTTTCCGCGAATATTACTGTTGTCGCTGCGGCGGGAAATTCCAGCAGCAGCGGCGTGACCACCCCGGCGATCGCTTATAATGTAATCGCTGTCGGAAACATTAACGATAAAAATACATATAAGGTTTCCGATGATTCTTTACATTATTCGTCGAGCTATATCAATACCGGCATTGTGAATATGTCGCCCAAAATATCAAAACCGGATATTTGCGCGCCCGGAACATATATTGATATAGGCGGCGTATATACCGGCGGCATCGGCACCAGCATTGCCGCGCCGCATGTGACCGGGGCATTGGCGTTGATTTTGCAGCAGAAGGGCATTTTGGCAACGGTTTCCGGTGCGTTAAAAGCGATTATTACAGCCGGTGTGAATAAATCATCTCATCATTATGTACCGTCTTATCGCATCTATTCCTCGAATTTTCTGACTCCCGCCGCATCTTATGTGCAGTATGGCGCGGGCGTGTTAAACTGTCAAAATAATCGCAGCATAATTGTAAATGAAACATACGAATTTGGGTTGCTCTTTGCGAATACGCCGAGCATGAGCCAGGAAATTCAGTGTGTTGAGGGGCAGCCGATGCGGGTTTCGTTTGCATTTTATAACCAACCCCCCACAACGACGGGACCGGTGGTTGTTGAAGATATGGACATTGAGGTTTGGGCGCCGAATGGGCAAATTGTCGGCAGCTCGGCTACATCAAATAATATTGAGATTGTGGACTTTACACCGACAATTACGGGGACTTATACCGTATATATAGACAGAGGCAGTATGTTGAATGAAAATATATATTTCGGTTTGGCTTGGGGATAAAATCCAACGGAGGTATTTATGATGAAGAAAACGAAAAAAAAGCTTTCATTTCTGTTATTTGCGTGCTTATTATTTTCGCTGTTCGTTCCCACGGCATACGCGCAAAATAATAAGATCGGGAATGATTTGGCAAAGGAACTGACAGCAATCAATGACAGCGATACGTGGTGCGCCAATATCCGGCTGCGCGAAGATGCGAGACTGCGGGAACTGTGCCGCGGACGTACATTTGACACAGGGTATCGTCTTTATTGCGCAGAGGTTATTCCGGAATTTATTGCTCTGCTTCCCGATGATATTGAGATCACTGCAACGGGGATTTATTCTCCCGTTATATCCGTTCGCGCAACAAAAGCGGATATTTTGAAAATCGCGAAGTTTGACCAAGTTGCGCACATGTACGCCGGCGCGCCCTATGTTGAAGCTATTGTGCCGCTTGCCGGAATTTTTGTCAATGAAGAAGTGAAAGGCGATATTAACACCGACGGCACCGTGAACTCTCAGGACGCAAGAATCGCCCTGCGCGCGGCGGCAAAGCTGGTCGCGCTGGACGAAGCGCAGACCGCGCGGGGAGATATGAACGGCGACGGCAAGGTCAATTCCGTTGACGCGCGGATCCTGCTGCGCATGGCGGCGCATCTGGCCGGCTGAGCCGTCCGCGTAAAAAATGCATGTCCCCGCGCGCAGGCGCCGCCCGGGCATGTGATACTTAAAAAACACAGCGCCCCCGCAAGCGAGCCGTAGAAAATAACAGACCGTGCAGCGCGATCGCCGCATGGTCTGTCTTTCTTTCTGCTTTACATTCAATGTCCGTTGCGGGCGTTCTTCCTGCGCCGTGGCGCTTAATAATTGCCGTCTACGATTTTTTCCGCGATCTCACGGCGGGTGGCGGAACGATCCATCGCCGTTTTCTCAATAAAGCGGTGCGCTTCGGCTTCGGTCATGCCGTGGCGCTCGATCAGCGCCCATTTCGCGCGGTTGACGATGCGAATCTCCGCCATCTTATCTTCAAGCGATACGGATTTCTTTTCCAGCCGCCGCATACGCTCCCGGGTCGCCCGCATGTAGGCGAGGGACTGGGTCACCATCGCGGCGGAGGTGGGCTTGGGCAGCACGAATACGCCGTAATCCAAAACCTTGTCGAAAATTTCCTCGTACAGCTCGCTTTTTACCAAAAGCATCGCCGCCGTGCCGCCGTCGGCGCAAAGCTCCGACGCGAATTTTCTGCCGAAATCATCGGGCAGCGGGGTGTTGACGATCACAAGATCGTAAGGACACTCGGCGATACGCCGCTGCGCTTCGGCAATACTGCGCGCCACGTCCACGGGCGCATAGTCCTTTGCCGGAAACAGGGGCAGCAGAGACGCGTTGAGTTTTTCCGCCGCCGACACCAGCAGCAAGCTGTAAACATGCTCTCGCAGCGGCATATCGTTTCACTTCCTTTCCGTAGCGGATCATGAAATACTCACTTCAAATACGACGCGCGTATGGTGGCGGGCAGGTGTTCCCGGATAAATTCGCTGTTCCGCGCCGCCATTTTTGCCTGCTCCAGCGACGCCGGCAGCCGGTCAAACTGCCGCAGCAGCTCCGGATCGGCGGTGTACAGGTTCATATCCGCCACCGGGGGCAAGGTCAGATCATTTTGAATGCCCTCCAGCCCCGCGTAGATCAGCAGCGCGTAAGCGATATAGGGATTGGTCGTGGGGTCGGGAGAGCGCAGCTCCGCCCGCTTGAACTCGCCGAACGCTGCGGGAATCCGCACCAGCTGCGAGCGGTTTTCCGCTGACCATGAGACAAAATGCGGCGCGTTGTTATGCCCCAGACGGGCGTACGCCCCCTCGGTGGGATTCAGGAATACCGTCATATCGGAAATACGGCGCAGAACGCCCGCAATGGCGGGCACCAGCGGCGCGGAAAGGGTCTCGCTCTTGACCGAGAAATTGATATGCATACCGTTGCCGGGCTTGTTTTCCAAGGGCTTGGGGGAGAAATCCACCACCAGCCCGTTGCGGTTGGCGATGGTCCTGACCACCGAGCAGAAGGTCACGGCGTTGTCCGCCGCCGTCAGCGGGTCGGAATAGCGGAAATCGATCTCGTTCTGCCCGGGTCCCTCCTCATGATGGGAGCTTTCGGGATAAATGCCCATCTGCTCCAGCGTCAGGCAAATCTCCCTGCGGACGTTCTCGCCCTTGTCCTCGGGGGCGATGTCCATATAGCCCGCGTCGTCATAGGGCTCCTTCGTCGGCTCGCCGTGTTCGTCCCGCTTAAACAGATAAAATTCGATCTCCGACCCGAATTGGAAGCGGCAACCGGCGTTTTCCGCGTCCTGCACGGCTTTTTGCAAAAGATGACGGGCGTCGCCCAAAAACGGCTTGCCGTCGGGCCATGCGATGTCGCAGAACATGCGCACTACCCGCCCGTGCTCCGGCCGCCACGGCAATACCGCCAGCGTCGCCGGGTCGGGGTGCAGAAACAGATCGGAACGCTTATCGCTGTCGAACCCCGCGATCGACCATGCGTCGATGGCAATGCCGTAGGTAAAGGCGCGCTCCAGCTCCCCGGGCATGATGGAGATATTCTTCTGCTTGCCGAACACGTCGCAAAAGGCAAGACGGATAAATTTCACGTCCTCCTCCTGTATGAATTGCATGACCTCTTGTTTTGTATATTTCATAAGGTGCCTCTTTCTAATTCGCCACGTACATCTGCTTGTAAGGGTTCCGGCTGTCGGGAACGATCTTTGTAAAAGGCGAATCCAGTATTTTCGATTTATCCAAACGGAAAGCGTCGCAGTATTCGGCGAGATAACGGTCGATGCCCGCGAGATCCTCCGCTGTGGCGGGCGTCGCGGTCACACCCGCAGGGAATCGGATGTTTTTGCAGTCGGAGCGCAGGAACATGATCCCGCCGTGCATGCCGGTGCAGGGAAAGTTGCTGACGATCTCCCGATCGTCCGCCGTCAGCCCCAGCACGATGATGACGCCGCCTGCCTGATATTCGCCCAAAAAGCTGCCGCATTTGCCGCCGATGACCATGACGGGACATTTGCCGCGGTACTCCTTCATATGGATCCCCGCCCGATACCCGGCGTTGCCCCTGACGAAGATTTTGCCGCCGCGCATGGCGTAGCCCGCCGCGTCGCCGATATTGCCGTGAATGACGATCTTGCCCTCGTTCATGGTGTCGCCCACCGCATCCTGCGCGTTGCCGTAGACGGTGATCTCCGCGCCGTTCAGGTAGGCGCCCAGCGCGTTACCCGGCGTGCCGGTGATGCTGATGTTGCCCGCAGTCAGTCCGGCGGCGATAAAGCGCTGCCCGAGACTGCCGGTAATGGCGCAGTTGCCGTCCGCAGCAAGGATTTGATGATTTAACTCTCTGTAGTTACAGTCAGCCGCATTGATATTAATCATTATAGCACACCTTTTTTCCTTTTTCAGTATAATCTTGAAAAAATTATTCGCCCGCGTGGGTAATTCCTAAAATATCCAGCTCTTTCTGCGTCAGACCGATGCCGCGCAGCATCATGCGGTTGCCCCGCAGCGCTTCGATGGAGTTGATGCCCATGCCGCCCATCAGTTCCTTGATCTCATGCCGCCACGCGTTCATTAAATTGATCAGCCTTTGGCTGCCGACCGCCGGATCGAGCCGTTTGACGAGGTCGGGACGCTGGGTGGCGATGCCCCAGTTGCAGTTGCCGCTTTGACAGCTGCGGCAAAGGTGACAGCCCATCGCCAGCAGCGCCGCCGTCGCGATATAACAGGCGTCCGCGCCCAGGGCAATGGCTTTGACCACGTCCGATGCGGAACGGATACTGCCCCCCGCGATCAGGGACACGCTGTTGCGAATGCCCTCCTCCCGCAGCCGCTGGTCGCATGCCGCCAGCGCAAGCTCGATGGGAATGCCCACGTTGTCGCGGATCCTTGTGGGCGCCGCGCCGGTGCCGCCGCGAAAACCGTCGATGGCGATGATGTCCGCGCCGCTGCGGGCGATACCGCTGGCAATGGCGGCGATATTGTGGACTGCCGCGACCTTGACGATGATCGGTTTTTTATAGCGGGTCGCCTCCTTGATGGAGTATACCAGCTGCCGTAAATCTTCGATGGAATAAATATCGTGGTGCGGCGCGGGAGAGATCGCGTCGGAGCCCTCGGGGATCATGCGGGTGCGGGAAACGTCGCCCACGATCTTCGTACCCGGCAGATGCCCGCCGATGCCGGGCTTGGCGCCCTGTCCCATTTTGATCTCCACCGCCGCGCCTGCGTTCAGATAATCGACATGCACGCCGAACCGTCCCGACGCGACCTGTACCACGGTATTTTCGCCGTAGACGTAAAAGTCCTCGTGCAGGCCGCCCTCGCCGGTGTTGTAGTAGATACCCAACTCCTGCGCCGCCGCGGCAAGGCTTTTGTGCGCGTTATAGCTGATGGAGCCGTAGCTCATGGCGGAAAACATGATCGGCATGGACAGCTCCAGCTGGGGGCGCAGATTATTGATAAGCTTCCCGTCGGCGTCCCGTTCGATGCCGTCGGGCTTTTTTCCGAGGAATACCCGCGTTTCCATGGGTTCGCGCAGGGGATCGATGGAGGGGTTTGTCACCTGCGAGGCGTTGATCAGAATTTTATCCCAATATACGGGCAGGGGCTTGGGGTTGCCCATGGAGGACAGCAGCACGCCGCCGCTGTTCGCCTGCTTGAAGATTTCCTTAACGGTATCGTCTGACCAGTTGGCGTTTTCCCGCAGCGCGCAGGGGCTTTTGACGATCTTCAGCGCCCGCATCGGACAGGTGGAGACGCATCGCTGGCAGTTCACGCAGTCCCGCTCGTCGCTGAGCATCAAATTGTTTTCTTTCTGATAAATATGTACGCCGTTGGCGCACTGCTTTTCGCAGATACGGCAGACGGTGCAGCGCGCGTTGTCGCGCACGACTTCAAATTCGGGATAGATAAACTCGACGCCCATTAGAATTTCCCCTCCTTTACCCGTACGATGACCGCTTCGCCGCCCGCAGGGGCGTAGATGTTTTCGACATTTGGCTCCATGGCGCGGATCGCCGCTTCTTCGCTGGCGATAAATACCTTGTCGTCCTTTTCGCCGACCACCATGCTGCGCAGCTTCAGGCGGTCGTTCAGCGCCATCAAGCCGCCCTCAAAGCCTAAAATAATGGAGAACGGCCCCGTGATCAGCAGGCTGGAAAACACCGTGCGCAAATAGGTCAGCCGCTGCTGCTCCGCTTCGTCCTTTTGCTGAATCGTGTTCCAAAACGGCGCGGCGATGACGGCGGCGGTCTCCTCGAGACTCAGCCCCTGCCGCCGCAGCAGGTAATCCGCGATATAGGTGATGACCTCGGTATCGGTCTGCAGGGTGCATTTGTAGCGGAACATCTCGATAAAGCGACGGTTTGCGTCGTAGGACGAGATCTCGCCGTTGTGAACGATGGAGTAATCCAGCAGCGCAAAGGGGTGCGCGCCGCCCCACCAGCCGGGCGTATTGGTCGGGTATCTGCCGTGGGCGGTCCAGGCGTACGCTTCGTATTCGTCCAGCCGATAGAACCTGCCCACGTCCTCCGGGAAGCCCACCGCCTTGAACGCGCCCATATTTTTGCCGCTGGAAAAGACGTAGCAGCCGCGCATCTCGGTGTTGATCTTCGTGACGATGCGCACCACGTATTCCTTTTCATCGATCTGCATCGAGGCAAGCACCGAGGCGAACGGGGAGACAAAATACCGCCAGATCAGCGGCTCGTCGGTGATCTCGGGAATCTTGCGGGTCATAATATTCTCCGCTCTGACGATCTCAAAGCTGTCCTTGAGAAATTTTTCGCATTCCGCCCGGCAGTTATGGTCGTTGTAAAAGATGTGCAGCGCGTACTGCTCCTTATACTCGGGGTAAATCCCGTAGGCGGCAAAGCCGCCGCCCAAGCCGTTGGAACGGTCGTGCATGGGCCTCATGCTTTCAATGATCTTTTCGCCGTTCATACGCGCGCTCTCTTTGGAAATCACGGCGGCGATGGCGCAGCCGGAGGGGATACGAACCTGTCCTTCCAATTTCACGGCAATCTTCCTCTCTGAAAAATAAAAATGACGCCCACGCAAGGAAGGCGGAAACCTTCCTTGCATGAACGTCATTGCTCACTGCAATCAGTATATACTTTTTGGGAGAGGTTGTCAAGTAAATTCTGATTTGCGGGGCGTTTACGCCCCGCAAATCAGAATTTAGGTAAAAGGTAGGAGGAAAGAGGTAGGAGGTTCGGAAATCGCTGCGCGATTTGGATTATAGATTAAATTATTTGTTGTCGTTGGTTTTAATGTTGGACATTATTTTTGCATTTTGTCGGTTTTCCTTTTGTAGATAATATGTAAGGTCCCCTCTTGTAGGATCGTGGATTTATCTGTAAAATGAT
>JAFVBH010000059.1 GCA_017480115.1 Clostridia bacterium | reverse complement strand
TGCTGTATTTGGTTTTTTTTACAACTAATCATTTTACAGATAAATCCACGATCCTACAAGAGGGGACCTTACATATTATCTACAAGATTGTGTGCCCACCTTTTTATAAAACCAAATCGCGCAGCGATTTCCGAACCTCCTCCCTCGTCCCTCCTACCTCCTACCTAACTTCTGATTTATCGGCAACGCCGACAAATCAGAAGTTAAAACACATTTTCCGGTCGCAGATCCTCCGACCGGCGGATATTTCGCAGCAGCATCAGCGCCTTGATGGCGGACTCCGTTAGTTCGTCAGCGTCGCCGGTGGCGGTATAATATCGGATCATCAGAAGCTCCGCCTGCACCTCTTTCACGTCGTTATGCGGATACCACGCGTAGAACATTGCCTCGCAGCGTTCCCAATGCGCCCCCAGCTGATCGCTCAATGCCTGCCGTTCCGATGCATCGGCATGCTGTATCTCTTGGATCAGCGCCACGGTCTGATCGATACCTTTATCCACCTTGTTTCTGCCGCAGATCACGCCGACCAGCACGGCGGCGACGATCACCAGCGAGATCACCAATCGTTTCATTGCTCGCTCCCGTCCTTTTTCACAATTACGGTTTTTCCGGACGCCGTTACCGTCATGACCATCACGTCCGCCGCGTTTAGTTTTTTCTGCCGCAGCAATTCCTCGATATGCCGCGCGGTGAACTGTTTTTTATAATAAGGCTCCTTGATGATCCTGCCGTCGGTGACCACGGCGCAGGGCAGCTCGTCCTCTCCGCCCGCGTTAACGTCCTGCTTTTCGGCGGTCTGATTGGCGGTTTTCAAAAGAACACTCAGCGTGCCGTCCGTCTCGGCGACGGCATACTGCACCTCAGATATATCGAAAACGTCCTTTTTGCGCAGCGCCTCCAGCACGTCGTCCACGGTATAACGCAGCGTCTTGAGATTTTCCGTGCAAAGCCTGCCCTTATCCACAACGATCACGGGCATCCCCTCGGTAAGGCGGCGGAATTTTCCGCTTTTCAGCGCCAGCGCGGAGGCGATCACCTCGAAAGACGACAGCAGCAGCACCGATATGATCGCCGTCAGCATCGGGCGGGAAGGATCCTCGATGGGCATGGCGATAATATTGGAGATCAAGACGGAAAAAACAATCTCCGCCGGCTGGAGCTGTCCCATCTGCCGCTTTCCCATCAGGCGGGTGCTGAGCATCAGCACAATATAGACGATTACGGTTCGTACAACGGTGGTGGTCATGGCATTACCTCAAAAAACTCTTTTGCAATAGGATTTGCAGTTATCTTAATTTCAGCCGAAAAAAAATTTTCCATGCCCGCGCATAAATCTTTCGCGCCGGGCGCACACTAGCAGCGGTGATGATTTATGGGGATTTTGGAAAGCGTATCCGGCGGCAGCAGTCCGGATACCGCAATCAAACGCAGCCTGACGGATAATCTGATTTATCTGGACGGCAAGCTGGGCGGCTCCTTTGATTTTAAGATCAGACGGACCGCCTTTTCCGGCGTTGACGCCGCGTTTGTCTGCCTGGACGGCATGTGCAATAACGAAGAAATCTTTTTAAGCGTGACCAATCCGATCTTCGGCGCGGCGCAGCTGCCCGAGGCGCCGCAGGCGCTGTACGAAACGATACGGGACCGGCTCTCGTCCAATGTGCAGCAAAGCGAGTTGCTGACGCTGGACGACGCGGTGGACGCGATCCTTGCGGGCAATCTGCTGCTGCTGACGGACGGCGTTACCCGCTGCCTGAATTTCAGCGTGCAGGGCTACCCGAAAAAAAGCATTGAAGCGCCCCAGAGCAGCATGCAGGAGCGCGGCTCCCACGAGGGCTTTACGGACAGCTTCAAGGACAACGCCACGCTGATCCGTCGGCGGTTGAAAACCCCGGAGCTTTGCATCGAAAATTTGAAGGCGGGCGCCGGTATAAAAACCGATATCTTGCTGTGCTACATGAAAGCCCGCGCGCCTGTCGAGACGGTGCAGGCGGTCAAATCCGCGCTCAACGCCATGAAGATCGACTACATCTCCGGCGAGGGCTGCATCGAGCCGTTTTTAGAGCCGAACGGGAACTATATTTTCCGTTCGGTGGGCGATACGGAACGCCCGGACGTATTCTGCGCCAAGCTGACCGAGGGGAAAATCGGCATTATCGTGGACGGCACGCCCCACGCCCTTGTGACGCCCTATACCTTCGCGGAAAATTTTCAGGCGCTGGACGACTACCAGAAACGCCCGTATTACGCCCTGTTTTTACGGGCGATCCGCATATTGTCGTTTATCGCCGGCGTGTTCCTGCCGGGGCTTTACACCGCCGTCACCATGTACCACCCGGAAATGATCCCCGCCGACGTGCTTTACAATATCGCGTCCTCGCAGGTCAAAACGCCTTTTCCGGTCATGATGGAGGGCTTGCTGATCCATATTATCTATGAGATCGTGCGGGAGGCGGGGCTGCGCATGCCCAAGGCGGTGGGACACGCGGTCAGCATTGTCGGCGCACTGATCATCGGCGACGCGGCGGTCACGGCTGGGCTGATCTCCGCGCCGATGCTGATCATCGTCGCGTTGACAGCCGTCACCTCCGCCGTGATCTCCGAGATCCACGACCCCGTCAGCGTGCTGCGGCTGGTATTCATCGTGGTCGGCGGGCTGACCGGCGTCTACGGCATTTTTTTGGGCGCGGGGCTGATCCTGTTGAATATCTGCGCCGAGGAACCCATGGGCTATCCCTTTTCCCTGCCCGCCCTGCCGTTCAAAAAAGAAGCCGCAAGAGATATGCTTGTCCGCAGAGACTGGCGGGTGCTGGGTCGAAAACGGTACAGCCTTTCGGCGTATTTAAAAAATGGAAGATAAATCAGAATTTAGGTAGGAGGGAAGAGGGAGGAGGGAGGAGGTTCGGAAATCGCTTCGCGATTTGGATTTATAGATGAAAAATAGGCGCACAATCTTGTAGGGATGCCCATTGGGCATCCGTTGATTTTGCGCATAACCCGGCGGATGGCCAATGGCCATCCCTACAAGCGAAGTCCGATATTTTAATTTAAATCCAAATCGCGAAGCGATTTCCGCAATTATTCATTATCTATTTTTAATTTTTATTTCTGATTTAGCTGCTGTGCAGCTAAATCAGAATCTCCCCCCCGAAAGGAGTATTTTTTTGCCCGAGAAGAAAATCAGCGCCGCGTATTTATTTCTGATCCTTTTTCTCTCCCGTCTGTTTGTCAGCTTTACCTACATCAGTACGGCGCGGGAGCAGATCAACAACGGCGACGTACCCGTGGCGCTGCTGCTGTGCGCCGTGTTGACGGGGATCAGCTTTCTGCCAAGCCTGTACTTTTTAAAAACCGGCAGCACGGGGATTTTAACAAGAGCCAAGGCGATCTCGCCGGTTTTTGCGGCAATTCTGGCGGCGCTGTATCTGGTGGCGTATTTTTTTGTGACGCTGGCGTCCTCCATGCGGTTCGATCTGTTCGCCAGCTCGGTCATGTTCCCCGACAATAACCACAGCTGGTTCATCGCCGTGCTGATGCTGGCGGCGGGCTACGGCGCGTATAAAGGCTACAAGACCATCAGCCGCGCAGCGCTTTTCATCACCGCGTCGGGCGTCGTCGTCCTGATTTTTATTTTGGCGACGCTCACGGGAAAAATGCGGTTCGACAATCTCACCCCTCCGTTTATGGACGGCATATCCCCCGTGCTGAAAATCAGTCTGTATTCCATGAGCGTGACCTGTGAAATCTCCACGATCCCGTTACTGACGGAACATTTCGACGGAAAGATCAAGCGCCGGTTCGCGCTTTGGATTCTCTGCACTTTCGGACTGACGATCCTGTTCAGCATTCTTTACGGCGCGATTTTAGGCGAATACGGCAATACGGAAATGTTCCCCATATATGCGGTGGCACTGCAGGCGGAGATCAATGTAGTACAGCGGTTGGACGCGTTTCAGGCGGGCATATGGATTCTGTGTGTGTTGGTCAAACTCTGCTTTTTCCTGCGGCTGATGTCCGAATGCCTGCAGGAGGGCTTCGGCATTAAAAACCGAATCGCCGCCACCGGCGTGATCGGCGCATTGATCACCGTGCTGATCCTGCTGATGTCCGGCAGAATCCTGACGGCGCTGTCCCTGTTCCGTACGGAAATTTACCTGCCGCTGTTTCTGTTGACGACGGTGCTTCTTCCGTTGTCGGTGCCGGTGGCGGAAAAGCTCGTGAATATAAAATCCAAAATTCGGAGGGCGGCATAAATGAAAAAAATCATCTGTATCCTGCTGCTGCCGTGCCTGCTGACAGCGCTGCTGTCCGCTTGCGTGGGGAATTATGAACTGAGCCGTGAGCTTCTGGTGGAGGCGGCGGGGATCGATCTGGAGGACGGTAACGTAATCGTCACCGCGCAGGTGCTGAACACCGAAAGCTACCCCTCCGGCGACAGCGGCTCCTCCGACGGCGACGTTACGAGCGTTTACACCGTCGAGGGACAAACCGTCAAGGATGCGGTGGAAAAGCTGGCGGTACTGACGGGGAAAAATCCCGTATTCAGTCAAAACCGGATTCTGATCCTCGGCAAAAGCCTGTGGGAGACGAAAGATCCCGTCACCTACATTGATTTTTTTCAGCGCACATATCAGTCAAGAAATAACGTCTATATCGCCGCAGCACGAGAGAAAGCGGCGGAGATTGCGGGCGCGCGCATTGGCAGCGGGAAAATCCCCGCGATCCGCGCCGAGCGGGTCATCGAAGCGGGCGGCAAATGCGGGCTGTCCATCGCCGTGCGGCTGTATGAATATATCAACATGTACACAAATCCCGCCAAAGGAGAATATCTCCCGCTGCTGGCAAGCACAAACGGCGACAACGAGGACGAGACCATCATCGTCGCCGACGGACTGATGGTCTCCCGCAATGGAAGATTCCGTACTCTGCTGGACCGACAGGAGACCGAAACGCTGGCGCTCATCACCAGCCATATCCGCAATGGCAGCATCACCGCATCTGCGGCGCAGAAAACATTTTCGTTGGAGATCATTACCTCCAAACAGTCGATCAAAACGGCGGCTGTCGCCGATCAACCCACAGTCACGGTCAATATCCGCTGCAGCTGCGACGTCGCAGATCTGTTTGATGACAGCCGGGGGCTTTCCTCGGAGGCGATCGAAGCAACCGCGCGCGCGACGGAGCAAACGATTGAAACAGCCGCCCGCGGGCTGATCGAAAAACTTCTGACCCGGGACGGCTGTGATATTTTCGGATTTTCGGATAAATTCTTAAAGCATGACACTGACTTCTTTCTGGCTCATGCGGGACGCGACCGGGACCATACGGAGATTTGGGAACAGCAGCTCAAAGCCGCGACCGTCAGCGTAACCGCCGACGTCAAGATACGCCGCATCGGGCAGGACACGGTGCGCAAGAACTGATCGCCCGCGCCGTGTTTCCCGCCGCTTACCCGCCCAGCAGCGTCGGCTGCAGCTGTTCGCCGCGCAGCGCAGCGTCTACGGTGTTCACGACCAGCGAAAAATCCGCCACGGCGGAATTTGGCTTTTCCGTCGGATCGTCCTGCCGGAACGGCACGAAATAGATGTGCTTTCTGTTTTTCAGGCTGCCGATATTCGGTGCCGCCGCGGATAGCGCGTCGTTGGTGGAAACGGCGATCACCAGCGGTCTGCCGTTGCGCAGGTGAGATTTTGCGGCGAGAGTCACCGGCGTGTCGGCGATCCCGGCGGCAAGCTTCGCCATCGTGTTGCCGGTGCAGGGGCAGATCACCAGCGCGTCCAGCAGCTTTTTAGGGCCGATCGGCTCCGCCTGCGGAATGGTGTGAATAATTTCATTGCCGGTAATTTCCTCGATTTTTTCCCTGAAAAACGCGCTGTCGCCGAAGCGGGTGTCCAGCGAATAAGCGTTAAAGGACATAATGGGGATCACGGCGTAGTCCGCCGCTTTCAGCGTCTCCAGCGTTGCAAGGGCTTTCTGAAAGGTGCAAAATGAGCCCGTCAGGGCAAATCCGACGGTTTTACGCATGGGAACCCTCCTCCCCCGCGCGGACGGTGCTTTCGATAAAGTCCGCGATGATTTTGCCCGCCGTCTTGGGCGCGACCTTACCGGGCAGCGAGGGCGCTTTGATGACCCGCACGCCCGCCTGCGCCGCAGCTTCAAAATCCGTACCGAACGGCGCGGAGGCGATCTCGACGATCACGGCGTCCTTGTTCAGATTTTCGATCACGGCTTTTGTCAATATCAGATGCGGCACGGTGTTGATCACCGCGTCAAAATCCAGCGGCTGCGACGCCAGCTCTTTTATATCCAGCACGTCGTAGCCCGTCTGCGCCGCGTCCACCCGCGCCTGCTTGCTTCTGGCGGCGATTGTAAGCTTCGCGCCCAGCTTGCGCAGCAGCGCTGCCGCCGCCTTGGCGCATCTGCCGTACCCCGTGATCAAATAGGACGCGCCGTTGACGGCTGCCGGCGTTTCGTTGATGAGAATACCGAGGATCCCCTCTGCGGTGAGGGCGGCGTTTTTCTCGATCACGGTCTCGTCTCTGTAATAGTCGTAGCCGCGAATATTTTTATCATACAGCGCTTCCGCGAGCGTAAACGGGATCATGCCGCCGAATACCGGCTGTTTTTCCGTTAAAAGCGCGGAAAGGCTCCCCACCGGCAGCGAATTGTCGGACAGGGGAGCGTTAATATACTTACCCGCGCGGCAAACGGGCAGGGGCAGCAGCACCGCGTCGCAGCGCTTGATCGCCTCCCGCGGTTCCGGCACGGTTTTCACCGTATCCCTGTCAAAAAGCGTATACAATACCGTATGGCCGCGTTTGGAGAGCTGCTCTCCGGCATACAGCTGGCGACTGTCGCCGCCGCAAACAAGTATTACCATATATTTCATCCTTTCGGTTATCGATGATAGTTGTACTACATCGTACGCCGAAAAAAGACCGATGTTACTGTTTTGAAAAGTTTTGTCTATAGACAATTCCATAATTGTGTGGTAGAATAATCGTAATCTACGGTAAGGAGTGAAAATCGGTGCAAGAGGAATTTACCACGCAGGGAACCGCTGCGGTTGACAGCAGCGCGCAAACCGGCGACGCGGCGCGTCCGGCAATGACAAAACGGGCAAAAACGCTGCTCTTGCTGGGGTTTGCTTTTCTCATCGTAATCACGCTCATGGGCGGTATTCTGCTTGCCGGTCGCGACAAGCAAACAGAAGACGCCCCGCAAACGCCTGCCGTGGCGATCCCCGCGACAGACGCCGCACCGGCGAAGGAATCCCGCCCGCTTGCGACCATGACCCTGCCGCCGGCGGAAACGACGCTGCCGACCACGGCAGTCCCTGCCACCACCGCCGCGCCTACCACGCAGCCGCTCAACACAACCGCCCCCATCGTGACCGCCGCGCCTGCGCCCGCGCCCACCGCCGCCTCCGCGACGGAGATCACCATGTTCCGAAACGATCCCGATGAATACGGGATTTTCTCACAGGTGCTGTATCGGTTCGGCTTCCTTTATAACGCCGACCAGAACATGTTCTATACCCAAAACGATCCCTGGCAGCGAAACTTCGGCTTTACCGCCCTCTATGACGATATGGCGGTACTCGGCGATATGTATTACGACACCGTGCGCTTTAAATTCAAATACGACGGCCGCATCTGGATGTACCAGATCTGGAAAGGTCGCTACGGCGCGACCAGCGGCTGTGAAATGGGCGTTTACTGGCAGGACGCGCGGACGGACAACCGCGATTTTTTCCACACGCCCGCCGACGACGATCCCCTGCCCGGTATGTATCTTGAGCTGTACCGCTATGAGGACTTTATGTTTAAAAACGGCCCCGCCAAGCACTGGTGGCTGACGGGCTTCCGGCTGTTTGAGTCCACCAAGTCCGAGGGGCTGCGCATGAAAATGACCTATTACATGCCCAACAAAGAGATGGCGGATGCCTTTGAATTTGCGGTCAAGGAGCAATGCGGGCTGCACAGCAATCTGACCTATACCCGCACAAGCGACGAGATCAGCATGGACTGGGCGTACTGATGCACAATTCGGAATGCGGAATGTTAACTGTTACCGCCAATTTGTAGGGACGCCCAGTGGGCGTCCGTCGGGTTATGAGGAAAATCAACGGACGACCGATGGTCGTCGGAGCGTTAAGAAAATATGCCGGGGGCATATTTTTGGTTCCGACCGAAGCGGCTATGCCGCGAGGGCTCTTTTTCGGGAATCCGCAGAAGCCCCGGCGGACGGCCGATGTGTATAGTGTAGTAACATAGTAAACAGGTGTGCAAAGACATAGTAAACAGTTTATG